>NZ_CP126080.1:3615000-3782500 GCF_030122805.1 Mesobacillus sp. AQ2
ACAGTTTTGGGCTTCCCACCCGATATCCATAAACAAAGGTAATTTATTCCATTCGTTATCTACTCGTGTGACTCTTGCAAGATACGGGAATCATACATTATCAGAGCAAGTATAGACAGGAGGGATTTCAGATGAGTTTTAACAACGGAGCTGGAAATAGTGGTAGCGGCGTCGGAGGTGGTTTATTCCCGCCTTATGCGATGAACAATGCTGATTCTGATAATCAGGTAAAACTAAATGAAGATCAGTATGATGTTTATGTGAATGATGATTTTATCGGACAAAAAAGCCTTAAGAACCAGGGTGAGCATCTATCCGACATTGATGACTTTTTAAAACTGCAGGGCATCGCTGATTTTACCTCGTCCCTCGATGGTGACCATTATACAATCAGAACCGATGGAATGGATGCCGATATTGCTGATGCTTTGCGGGTTTATTTTAACAATAGATGATTGGAAAGGTGCGTTTCTGAATGAAACGCACCATATTTTTATTCTCTGCAAGCTTCGATAAGGTCAGCCAAGACACGGTCGACATCATCCCATGAGTAAATTGACGCCCCTGCAGCGAGCGGATGTCCGCCGCCATTATATTTCCTGGCAATCGTATTGATGACAGGTCCTTTAGAGCGGAGACGCACACGGATTTGGTCTTCTTCTTCGATAAAGAACACCCACGCTTTGATTCCCCCAACATTGCCCAGTTCACTGACAAGCAACGATGCTTCTGAAGGTTTCACGGAATACTGGTCCAGTAATTCCTGCTTCATTACGACCTTCGCAGCACCATTTTCGAGCAACTCAAAGTTCTGTAAGATGTATCCGTTCAACTTCACCACATTAGGTGCGAGTTCATACATTCTGTCATATAGCTCTGTGCGTGAGAAATTGTAGTGAATCAGTTCTCCCGCAAAGGCAAATGTCTTATTGGTCGTGCTTGGATAAAGGAATCGGCCCGTGTCTCCGACAATACCGGCATAAAGCAATCTTGCTGCCTCATCAGACATCCTTAAGCCCCTATCCTTGAAAGTAAGGTAAAATTCATAAATCATTTCACTCGTGGAACTTGCTGTAGTATCAACCCATTGAAGGTTACCATATGGATCTTCATTTGGATGGTGGTCAATCTTCACAAGCTGTTCTCCCAGGCGGTAACGCTCGTCACAAATCCGCTCGGCATTAGCGGTGTCACAGACAATGACAAGCGCACCTTTAAAAATATCGTCCTGAACAGAGTCAAGCCTTCGCAGATAATGAAGTGAGGGTTCCTCTGCGCCAACAGTGTAAATATTCTTTTCAGGATAGGAAGCCTTTAAAATCTCGGCAAGTCCCCCCTGGGAACCGTACGCATCAGGATCAGGCCTCACATGGCGGTGGATAATGATGGTCTCATAATTTTCAATTGCCTCAAGTATTTGCTCTTTCATTTAAATGCTCCTTCACCTTTTTCATATCTCAATTATGAACATATTTTTTGGAAAAGAAAAGCATGAAGACATTTTACGGGGAGTGTGGAGCTGAAAAAAAGCCGTGTTTTTTTCCAATTTGCGAATGGTGGTTTTGGCGAATAAAATTCTTTTTTGCGATTAAAGTCCTTTTTTTGCGATTAAAATTATCTTTTTGCGAATAAATAATTTTTTCGTGACATAATTATTTCTTTTGCTTATGTGGGAAGGAGTTAATTCGAAAATAATAGATTTTAACCTTTATATAAGGCCGCTACAAGGACAACTGTATGGCATTCTGCTTAAATAAACGGTAAAATAGAGTAGATTATTGAATTTGGAGGAATTGCAATGCCTATTCTCGTACTTTTGATCGTTCTTTCATTCGTCTTTTATATCTTTTACAAGATTAAATATGTCCGCAGCAAACGTCCTGCGGAGCGTAAATGGCTTTCTGCCAAATCCAGCATCGCCCTGGGACTTTTCGTCGCATTTTTCGGGATTAACCAGCTATTCCTTTTCCAGACAACTGTCACCTACATCGTTGGTGCTATATTCATTGCCATAGGTTCATTGAGTGTATGGGGCGGGATTAAAGCCTACAAGTTCTATCTTCCCCATGCCGTGAAGGAAGCGCAGGAAAATTAACGTTCAAAAAAGCCGATCCAATCTAAACTGTACCCTGTGTAGTAGACACTTTAAAAAAGTCCACTGCACAGGGTCTTTTTATGTACAATAGATAAAAAATGGGGATGGGAGAACAATTATGAGTAAAAAATTATTCACGGAAAAAGAGATTCAAATACTTTCTAAAAATACTTATGTCAAATCAGTATCTTCAAAGGGGATTACTTATACTGATGAGTTTAAGGAGCTATTCATTGCACAAAATGAACAGGGAAAGACGCCTAGAGAAATCTTTGATGAGTGTGGTTTTGATGAAGAAGTCATTGGTATTGGCCGTATTCGTTCATCGGGAAAAAGATGGCGTGAAGCCTATCGTAAAAATGGATTGCTTGGCCTTCGTGATACAAGGCCTGTAAACACAGGTAGACCAAGTGAACGAGAGCTTTCCCTTGAAGAAAAATATGCAAGGTTAGAGGCAGAAACAAACCTGTTGAAAGCAGAGAACGAACTATTAAAAAAGATTCGATTTGCCGAAAGGGGGATGAAGAAGAAATAAAGTTATCGGCTGACCAGAAATTCAACCTTATTCATTCCGTCATTGAGAAATACAACCTAAAAGGAATGGTTTCCTACCTCTGTAAAGTAGCTGGCGTGTCCCGTCAGGGTTACTATAACTACTTTTCAGCTAAACAAGTTGAGAGAAGGAAGGATCGGGAGAAACAGGATGAATCCCTACGGGACCTGATTTTAAAAGCATACAATTTTAAGAATCGTAAGAAAGGCGCTCGCCAAATTAAGATGGTATTGGCAGGTCAGTTTGGTGTTGTCTTCAATCTCAAGCGAATCAGAAGAATCATGAAGAAGTATGGAATTGAGAGTCCTTTTAGGAGAGCGAATCCCTATAAGCGCATCATGAAGGCTACCCAAGAACACAAGGTCGTCCCGAACGTGCTTAGCAGGGAATTCAAACAAGGAATCCCCTTCAAGGTCCTCCTTACCGATATTACCTATCTATATTTCGGAAAAGGAAAAAGGGCTTATTTATCAACCATTATTGACGCTTCCACCAATGAAGTCCTAGCTCATCAGGTCTCTGATCGAGTTACTCTTGATATCGCTACGGATACACTTAAGAAGTTAAAGAAAAACAGGAGAATCAAACTGGCTAAAGGAGCTTATATCCACTCTGATCAGGGAGGTCACTACACCAGCCCTGTTTATCAAAAGCTGGTTAAAAAATTCAGATTAGGACAATCCATGTCCAGGAGAGGAAACTGTTGGGACAACGCTCCACAGGAATCTTTCTTTGGTCATTTTAAGGACCTGGCTGATATAAAACCATGTGAAACCTTAGAAGAGCTAAAACAAGAAGTGAAAGCTGCCATCCACTACTACAATCACTACAGATATCAATGGAATATGAATAAGATGACCCCTGTTCAATACAGAGATCACCTTCTTAAAGTAGAAGCCTAGCCTTTTTTTAAAATGTCCTTTACAAGGGGTACAGATTAATCACGGATCGGCTTTTTAATCTATTAATGTCTGTCGATCAGCTGGCACATCATCATCGCCTTGCCGACAAGAACTCCGTCATTGAAGGCTTCAATATCGACCTTCCCAAACTTCCTTCCTACCTCGAGAACCTTCGGATAAATTTCTATGACACTGTCAATTTGTACAGGCTTGATAAAATAAATCGTCATATTCTCAACGACCAGGTCACCTTTTTTATATCCTCGCAACACACGGTTCGCTGCTTCTGTCACGATGGTTGTAAAAACACCGTATGAAATGGTCCCAAGGTGGTTCGTCATCTGCGGAGTCACCTGGCAGCGGAAAATATCTTCATCCTTGGTTTTTCCTTTTGCCAGGACAAGCTGGTTCGTCACTGTATCGTCCAGCGTCTCCCCTACCTGCGGCTGGCGCTGGACCATCTGAAGGGCTTTCAATACATCCTGTCTGCTGACGATGCCCTGAAGCTTGTTTCCATCATCAACAACTGGCAATACCTCAATTCCTTCCCACACCATCATATGGGCAGATGAAGCAACACTCGTCGACCCGCTGACGGTCATTGGGCTTTTCGTCATGATTTTCTCGATCAAGGTATCCTGTTCATGGCCCATGACATCCTTTGAAGTGATCATCCCAATCACTTTCATATTGTGGTCGACGACAGGAAAACGGCTGTGCAGCGTTTCGTCCTTATGGCGATACCAATCTGATACAGTGTCATTCGCCTTAAGGAAAACCGTTTCGGCTACCGGAGTAAGGATATCCTCGACAAGGATGATTTCTTTTTTGATCAGTTGATCATAAATCGCACGGTTGATCATCGTCGCGACTGTAAATGTATCATAACTGCTTGAGATGATCGGCAGCTGCAATTCATCGGCCAGCTTTTTGACATGGTCCTCGGCATCGAAACCGCCAGTCACCAATACGGCTGCTCCGGCTCTTAGCGCATGCTCGTGCGCTTTATCGCGGTTCCCGACGATCAGCAGGTTGCCCGCGCCCGTATAGCGCATCATCGCCTCCAGTTTCATCGCCCCGATGACAAATTTATTCAATGTTTTATGAAGCCCTCCGCGTCCCCCAAGGACCTGTCCATCAACGATGTTGACGACTTCTGCGAACGTAAGCTTCTCGATATTTTCTTTCTTTTTCCGCTCAATCCTGATGGTGCCGACACGTTCAATCGTGCTGACATACCCTTTATTTTCCGATTCCTTTATGGCTCTGTATGCAGTTCCTTCGCTTACGTTAAGTGCCTTGGCGATTTGGCGCACCGATATTTTTTCACCTATTGGCAATTCATCTATATATTGAAGTATTTGTTCATGCTTAGTTGCCAAGACTTTCACCCTTTATCATAATTTTCCGTTCAATGTAGCTCTATCCATTTACATTATAAGGTTTTAAAGGGTTTGATTCAATTGTATTAGGGTCAAGGCCATAATTTAGAAGAATGATACTCTTAAAAAGAAAAACTGGCCGATTAAAATCAGCCAGTGTAGACGCGCGATTTTCTTTTCTGGTTGCTTCCCATTTTTCCGCTTCCTGTGCCGGCCTTCTTTTTCGCCGTGTATAAGAAAGCCGCCAGATTCCCGGCAAAAACCAGCAGAGCGAGAAACAGCCAGGAGCCTGCAAACAGGGCTTCCTTTCCTCCCGCCTGGAGATTAATCTCCGGCAATGCGATGTAAAGCATGACGCCGCATAACAGCAGGTACAATAAGTAACGGTTCTTCTTCATTCTTGCCCTCCTATAGGTTGTCTTAATTCATATCTATGCTTAACAGGCAGAAAAAAGCATGGTAAATAAAAAAGCCGCACAAATTTTGTGCAGCCATGGGTATTACAATTCGATCGCTTCTCCCGCTTCAAGGACACGACCTTGATTGTTTTTCAGCATTTTTACGAAGGCATGGGGATCCTGCTTGATTGGCGGGAACGTATTGAAATGGATTGGCACAACTTGCTTTGCGCCTAGAAATTCAGCAGCCAGTGCCGCATCTTCTGGTCCCATCGTAAAATTGTCGCCAATCGGCAGGAATGCCAGGTCAATTGGATGCCTTTCGCCAATCAGCTTCATGTCAGAAAACAGACCAGTGTCGCCCGCATGGAACACTGTTTTTCCTTCTGCCATGAACAGGATGCCAGCAGGCATGCCTCCATAAATCACTTCATTGTTTTCCGTGACCATACCTGTTCCATGGAAGGCCTGGGTCATCTTGACTTTGCCAAAATCAAATTCATACGCGCCGCCAATCGACATCCCATGTGTGTTCAGGCCTTTCCAGCTTAAATATGTAGCGACTTCGAAATTGGCGATTACCAGAGCATCATGTTTCTTCGCCAATTCAAGGGTATCCCCGAGGTGGTCTCCATGCGCATGGGTGAGGATAATCACATCTGGCTTCACATCCTCCACCTTCAGATCGGTCAGGTCATTTCCAGTAATGAATGGATCAATCAGGATGGTTTTCCCATTCGATTCAATTTTAACAACAGAATGGCCGTGATAAGATACTTTCATATTATCGCTCCTTTCATTGGGCTATTTTCACAAAAATCACGTTAGAAACCTTGCAAAAATCAGCCATATAAATAAACTATTTCAACACCCTTTGACAATCTCCTGCTTCCATTTTCTTTTTACCCAACAACTCTTATCATTAAAAGTTTTACTTTTGACCAGGTAATTGCTACTCTCATAGTGTGATGTACATATAGAGGAGGAATATCTATGACTGAAAGATTGGCTGCGTTATCAGGATGGATGAAGGACAATGATGTGGATGTCACATTTATTACATCCCCTGATAATGTATTTTATTTGAGCGGATTTTTAAGCGATCCACACGAAAGATTACTGGCTGTTGCCGTGTTCCAGGATGCTGAGCCTTTCATGATCTGCCCGGCTATGGATAAGGAAAATGCCAAGAATGCCGGATGGGAGCTTGAAATCCTTGGCTACAGCGACACAGATGATTCAATGGAACTTGCCTTCAATGCGATGAAGAAGCGTATTTCTTCCATCAAGAAGATTGCAATTGAGAAGGAACAGCTGAATGTCGAGCGTTATGAGAAGCTGACTGGACTTGTAGGCAATGGTGAATTCGTTTCAGCAGAGGAAAAACTGCGCCTGATGCGGATGGTGAAAACTGAAGAAGAATTGCAAAAGCTCAGAAAAGCTTGTGAACTGGCTGATTTTGCGATTGAGACAGGAGTCAGCGAGATCAAGGAAGGCAAAACCGAGCTGGATGTCCTTGCTGCAATTGAGTATGAATTGAAGAAAAAAGGCGTTACAGAAATGTCATTTTCAACAATGGTACTCACAGGAAAGAATGCTGCAGCTCCGCATGGCACTCCAGGGCTGACAAAGATCAAGAAAGGCGACCTCGTCTTATTCGACCTTGGCGTTGTGATGGATGGCTACTGCTCAGATATCACAAGGACCGTTGCCTATGGCGAGATTAATAAACAGCAGGAAGAAATCTACAACACCGTGTTGAAAGCACAGCTGAAAGCTTTGGATACAGCTCGTGCCGGCATAGCCTGCTCAGAGGTTGACCTTGCTGCACGCAAAGTGATTGAAGAAGCGGGATACGGCGACTACTTCCCGCACCGCCTAGGCCACGGACTCGGAGTCAGCGTCCACGAGTATCCATCATTGACTAGCACGAATCCATTACTAATGGAAAAAGGAATGGTGTTCACTGCAGAGCCGGGAATCTATGTGCCAGGCGTCGCGGGCGTAAGAATTGAAGATGATGTGGTCATCACCGAGGATGGAATTGAAATTTTAACGAAATACCCTAAAGAATTGGTATTTGTATCGTAAAATAAGCCCAAAAACCGCCTGCTGTCATGTGATCCAGGCGGTTTGTTTTTGATTTTCATTGAGGAAGCTTCTTTTTTAGCGAGTTTCAATTTTTTATAGCGGAAATTTCCTTTTTTATATAGCGAAAAAATTTTTTATAGCGACTTTCCTGTTTATATAGCGAAAATTTCTTTTTTATAGCGACTTTCTTTTTTATATAGCGACTTTTGAATTTTTGTAGCGAGTTGGAAAAAATCCGTGTTTTTTTCCAGTTAAAAAAGAGCAGCATCTGCAGCTGCTCTTTTTCCTAATTAGCGATTATCGACTTTTTCCGGGTACATATCGTGGTTCATCATCCGGTAGTTAGCCATTTCCTCGTATTTTGTTCCTGGCTTTCCGTAGTTTGTGTACGGATCGATCGAGATTCCGCCTCTTGGCGTGAATTTTCCCCAGACTTCGATATATCTTGGATCCATCAGCTTGATTAAGTCATTCATGATGATGTTCATGCAATCCTCGTGGAAATCACCGTGGTTCCTGAAGCTGAACAGATACAATTTCAAGGACTTGCTTTCTACCATCAGCTTATCCGGGATGTAACTGATATAAATCGAAGCAAAATCCGGCTGTCCTGTGATCGGGCACAGGCTCGTAAATTCCGGTGTATTGAATTTTACAAAATAATCCCTGTATGGATGCTTGTTTTCGAAGGTTTCCAATATTTCAGGGCTGTATTCGAATAAGTATTTGGTCCCCTGGTTTCCAAGTAACGTCAAATCTTTCATTTCCTCATCTTTTCTTCCTGCCATTATAAAGCCTCCACTAATGTCCGCAAACGCTAAACGAGGCCGAAAACCCTGCTAATAAAAAAACCACATCCTCATGGATATGGTTGAAATTATTCAAATCCATAGTTTTTTATAGAGGGTGTCCGCTATGAACCTCTCCCGCGATGCAGGATTTGTATTCAATTTATATTGCCACTATAAAGAAATGTCCTGTTAAAGTCAAAAGAAAATTTTACAAAGACAAAAGGAGTTATGACAATCCCGTGTATTTCCAGTTTTTATTTTTACATATGTTCATTAGGTTATTTACATTTGTTCAACCACCTGATATATTATTCATGTAAGTAACACATAATAACTTTGTGCTATATATTTTTGCTCATTATGAAAGCGTTTCATTACATTTTTTTGGAAAGGGAATGAATTATATGATTAAAGATTTAGCGGGTATGATTGATCACACATTGCTTAAAGCAAATGCAACTGAAGCAGAGATTGTAAAGCTGGCTGAGGAAGCAAAAGAATATAAATTCGCTTCTGTCTGTGTTAACCCAACATGGGTAAAGACTGCTGCTGAAATTCTTAAGGATGCTGAAGGTGTAAAAGTTTGTACAGTAATCGGCTTCCCTCTTGGAGCTGCAACTTCTGAAACAAAGTCATTCGAAACAAAAAATGCAATTGTAAATGGCGCGACTGAGGTTGACATGGTCATCAACATTGGTGCTTTGAAGGACAAGCAGTATGACCTTGTTGAAAAAGATATCAAAGCTGTTGTTGACGCAGCAAAAGGCAAAGCATTGACTAAGGTGATCATCGAAACTTGCCTTCTTACTGATGAGGAAAAAGAAATGGCTTGCAAGCTTTCTGTTAGTGCAGGAGCTGATTTCGTCAAGACATCTACAGGATTCTCAACAGGAGGAGCAACTGTGGAGGACATCGCTTTGATGAGAAAAACAGTGGGCCCTGATATCGGCGTTAAGGCATCAGGTGGCGTTAGAAGCCTTGAGGATGCACAAAGCATGATCGAAGCTGGTGCAACAAGAATTGGTGCAAGCTCTGGCGTAGCAATTGTCAACGGATTGTCTTCTGACTCTTCATACTAAGCAACAAAAATACCATTTGGGAATGGGGAATGGACGATGGATAAAAAGACGCTTGTTGAAAAAGCTATAGAAGCAAGAAGCACAGCATACGTTCCATATTCTAAGTTTCAGGTTGGCGCAGCAATCATTACGAGCAATGACAATGTCTATCTTGGCTGCAATATTGAAAATGCCTCTTACGGACTGACAAACTGTGCCGAAAGAACTGCCATTTTTAAGGCTGTATCCGAGGGTGATACAGAAATCAAGGCGATTGCAGTAGTCGCTGATACTGAAGGTCCTGTTTCTCCTTGCGGTGCCTGCCGCCAGGTTATTGCAGAATTTGCGACTGAGGATACTAAAATCTATCTTTCGAACCTGAACGGTGATGTGAAGGAAACGACAATTGATGAGATCCTGCCGGGATATTTTACATCCAAGGATATGGACAAAGTCGATCAGTCGAAGAAAATGGTTTAATAGCTGCAAGTTAACATAAGGAGCAATTCCTTTCATCCTCGAAAATAGGGTTTTGGAATTGCTCTTTCTTATTTAATCTATCGCTGCTCGATAAAGGAGGAAAGAGCCGTCCATTCATCAGGACGGCATACATCATGGGAGACGCAGGTTTATTATTATCAGGCGCAGCACTTTTCCTGAACAGCTTGATGCTTCTGGGAAAAGCGAATGCGAAAAGTGTAGCAGTATTCAATTTATTTATCGGAGCCATGCAGGTCATCGTTCCATTCTATTTAATCATCGCATCTGACCAAAGCAATTGGACTATATACAGTCTTGCCAGCATCTTTCTGTTTGGCTTTACTTATTTATATGTTGGCATGACCATATTGAAGGACCTTGATGGCAGCGGACTGGGCTGGTACTCTCTTTGGGTGGCTGTCATAGCCCTTATTTACGCATTCGTTGCATATATCCATTTTGGAGACATCGTCAATACGCTTACTTGGCTGATGTGGGCCTATCTCTGGTTCCTGTTCTTCCTGTCGATGGGAATAAACAAAAAAATCGATGCGTACGTCGGCAAGGTAGCAATGGTTCAGTCATGGCTGACTTTGACTTTCCCGGCATTGCTGTCCATGACCGGCCTATGGAAGACTGATCAGGTAGCGCAAGCATGGATCTATTTCTCGATTGCAGCTTTTGTCTATTTTGCCTATATTACATTCAAGCTGAAAAAAGCAACTGCAAGATCTGAGAGATTCGCTTAGCCAAGATGGGTTTATCTGACCCCCAAAAAAGCAAAAACCGTCCTGCCGATTTGGCATGGACGGTTTTCTTTTGTTGGCGATTATTTAGCCAATACGTTTGTCAGTACTGGAACGACTTGCTTCTTGCGGGAAACGACGCCTTTAAGTGTCGCTGTATTGTCTTCAAGCGTCACATTGAATGCTTCTTCGACTGCTGAAGCCTTTTCACCAATCGCAAGTGCAGCAGAATCATTTGTTAAAATATCCGTGATGACCAGCAAGAATAAACCAAGCTTCTTCTCAGCCACTTTCTTGTTCAATGCATCCTCAAGCTCCACCTTGCGTGAGAGAACATCATTGACGTCCACTGTGTTCACCTGGGCGATTTCAACCTTTGACTCACCCATTTGGAATTCCTTTGCGTCAAGGGAGATGAGCTCTTCAATCGTTTTGCTGCTAAGATCAGCGCCAGCCTTCAGCATTTCAAGGCCGTATTCTTCTGCATTCACTCCAGCAATTTCAGCCAGTTCACGAGCAGCCGCCACGTCCTGGTCTGTGCAGGTTGGTGATTTGAACAGCAAGGAATCGGAAATGATTGCAGACAGCATCAATCCGGCAATGTTCTTATCAATTTCAACATTGTTTTCCTTGTACATCTTGTTCAGGATTGTCGCTGTGCAGCCAACTGGCTCAACACGGAAATAAAGTGGATCGCTTGTTTCAAAATTGGCCACACGGTGGTGGTCAATTACTTCAACGATCTGTACATCAGTAATATCTTCCGCACTTTGCTGACGTTCGTTATGGTCGACAAGGATGACCTTGTCCACTTCTTCAGAAACCCTTCCAGCAAGGCGAGGTGCCTCAGCCTTGAAATAATCTAGTGCATATTGAGTTTCTCCATTGACCTGGCCCAGTCGGACTGCTTCTGCATCGACACCAAGCTTTTGCTTTAAGTTTGCATACGCAATCGCAGAGCAGATTGTATCTGTATCAGGATTTTTATGGCCAAAAACAAGTACTTTTTCCATCATGACACTCCTCAAGTTACAATTTATCACGGACATTCCATTAAAGAACCCGTATCCCATAAATAATATACGCTAAAATTGAAAGATTTTAAACAGCTTTGTCCAAAATTGGCCCATATAAAAAGATCCGGATGCTTGGCTCCGGATCTCAGTGAATCATTAGATTTGTTCCAATAATGTTTTTGTTTCAGAATATACAAGGTTATGCGCTTCAGCGACCGCCTGGTATGTTACATAGCCATTAAGCGTGTTGATTCCTTTCAGCAACGCTTCATTATCCAGGCAAGCCTTCTTGTACCCTTTGTTCGCAATCTGCACAGCATAAGGCACTGTTACGTTTGTCAGTGCGATTGTGCTTGTCCGTGGAACTGCTCCAGGCATATTGGCAACTGCATAGTGCACAACACCATGCTTTTCATAAGTTGGGTTGTCGTGAGTCGTGATTCTGTCAGTTGTTTCAAAAATTCCGCCCTGGTCGATCGCGATATCAACAACGACTGATCCCGGGTTCATGGACTGAATCATTTCTTCAGTCACAAGCTTAGGAGCCTTAGCGCCAGGAATCAACACAGCACCGATCACTAAGTCAGAAGCTTTAACTGCTTCAGCAATATTCAAAGGATTGGACATTAAAGTTGTAATATCAGATCCAAAAATATCGTCTAAATGGCGAAGACGGTCAGGATTCAAGTCGATCATAGTAACTTCAGCACCAAGTCCGACTGCCATTTTCGCTGCATTCGTCCCGGCTACACCGCCGCCGATAATGGTAACCTTTCCTCTTTGTACACCAGGAACTCCGCCAAGAAGGATTCCTTTTCCGCCATGTACCTTTTCAAGGAACTGAGCGCCGATTTGTGTGGACATACGGCCAGCCACTTCACTCATAGGCGTCAGCAATGGAAGTGAGCCGTTTGCCAGCTGAACTGTTTCGTAAGCAATACCGACTACCTTGTTCTCGATCAATGCTTTTGTCAGCTCAGGTTCTGGAGCGAGGTGTAAATATGTAAATAAAATTAAACCCTCACGGAAATATCCGTATTCTTCTGGCAGAGGTTCTTTAACCTTCATGACCATATCCTGTGCCCATGCTTCTTGAGCGCTCTCGACGATTAAAGCGCCAGCAGCTTTGTAATCCTCATCCGTAAAACTTGAGCCGATTCCGGCACCTGTTTCGATATAAACCTCATGCCCGAAATTCACAAGGTTGACGACTCCTGCAGGCGTCATCGCCACACGGTTTTCATTATTCTTTATCTCTTTAGGTACACCGATACGCATTCTTGCATACCTCCTATGTATTAGATTGCTCTTCCATTTCAAGCTGCTTCTTCATACTATTTTAAAAGAAGTGGAAAAAAGTAAAAAGAAACAAGATTGAAAACACTTTCATTTTAGTAGAAAAAAGAGCTTTTGGCAAAACAATTCGTATGAACTCCCCTAAAATATACTATTCTGAATATTAAAGATATTATCTCTCTTAATTATATTTCATATTGACGGTTAACTTTTAAAATCACTCTCTTTTACATTATTCCAACTGCAGCCATCTTCCGTTTGCAAAAAAATTGCTATCCTTTTAAAAGTCAAAGGCTTGCTAAGAACACTAGATTAGCAAGCCCTTACTACTTTTTCTATAATTTGCAGGACCTTTCAGGCTGTTTTCCCTAAAAACTATCTCATTTCCTCATCGGCTTCTGCGGCTGCTTTCATCTGTTCCTGGGGTACTATTCCGCTGTTGTAGGAATCCATGATCTGCTGGCTGACTTGCATAATACCCTGGTCATCATAATCATAGGATGACCGGCCTTGTCTCTCCTTTTTATCCATATTGGTTCCTCCTTTGATGTGATGCTTGCATTTATAGTTTTCGTTGGATTGTCACAGCTATACCAAGGAAACTGTTGTATAATATAGGTAAAGGAGGCGAGAACTATGGCGCTATATTATAAGAATATTTTAGTTGCCGTTGATGGTTCTAAAGAAGCAGCATGGGCTTTCAAGAAAGCCATTGAAATCGCAAAAAGGAACGATGCCAGACTGGTCATGACCCATATCATCGATTTGCGCACATTTGCCACTGTTGAGGCATATGACCGCACAATCTCTGAGCGTGCGAACCAGTTTGCCACTGAGCTGATGGAAAGCTACAAACAACAGGCAACCGATGCCGGCATTAAAGATGTAAGCTACGAAATCGATTATGGTTCACCCAAGGTCAAGATTGCGAAGGATGTTGCGAAAAAATACAACGCCGACCTGATTATTTGCGGGGCAACAGGAATGAACGCAGTGGAACGCTTCTTTATAGGAAGTGTGTCTGAACATATTACCCGCTATGCATCTTGTGATGTCCTGGTTGTTAGAACAGACAAAAATGATTAATTACCATCATGAATAAAGCACGCAGCAAAAGCTGCGTGCTTCTTACATTTTAATGGACGCTTTTGCTTTTCCGATTTGAACCTCGACCTGTGAAAAACCGGTGCCTCCAGCACTCTTCCTTCGTTCTACCGCATTATACGGATTCAATGCATGATAGATATCTTCCTCGAATAAAGGGTTCATATCTTTATATGTCTCTAACGGGAGATCCGCAAGGTAACAGCCTTTTTGTATGCAAGTCAGCACAAGCTTGCCGACGATTTCATGGGCCTCCCTGAAAGGAACTCCTTTAGCCGCTAGATAATCAGCCAATTCCGTTGCATTGGAGAAGTCATTTTTTACAGAGCCTTCCATCTTCTCTTTCTTAACCTTCATCGTACTGATCATCCCAGCAAAAATCTTCAGGGAGCCTCTGACTGTCTTGACTGTATCAAACATTCCCTCTTTATCTTCCTGCATATCCTTGTTATAGGCTAAAGGCAAACCTTTCAATACGGTCAGCAGACCCATCAGGCTGCCATACACACGGCCAGTTTTTCCCCGGATCAATTCGGCCATATCAGGATTTTTCTTCTGCGGCATGATGCTGCTTCCAGTAGTAAAAGCATCGGAGAGCTCGATGAACTGGAATTCCTGGCTGGTCCAGAGAATGATTTCCTCACATAATCTTGAAAGGTGCATCATCAAGATCGAACTGTCCGACAGGAACTCAAGAATGAAATCACGATCACTAACCGCATCAAGACTATTTTCATAAATACCGGCAAACCCCAGCATTTCAGCTGTCATATGGCGGTCAATCGGAAAAGTAGTCCCAGCGAGTGCCCCGGCACCAAGAGGCGAAAGATTGATCCTTTTCAGGCTATCGATAAAACGCTGTTTGTCTCTATCCAGCATCCAAAAATAAGCCATGAGATGATGTGCAAACGAGATAGGCTGTGCTCTTTGCAAATGGGTGTACCCTGGCATCAGTGTCTCGATATTTTGCTCAGCCTGATCGACGAGTGTTTTTTGGAAATCAGTGATCAGTGCAATGATTTCCGACACCTGCTCTTTCAGGTACAAATGCATATCAGTTGCAACCTGGTCATTCCTGCTTCTTGCTGTATGGAGTTTCCCGCCAGTCGGACCAATCAATTCTGTCAGGTGATGCTCCAGATTTAAATGAATATCTTCCAGTTTAGCTGAATAATCCAGTTCACCTTGCTCAGCTTGCTGCGCAAGTTTTTTCAATCCTTGAATGATTTCGTCCGCCTCCGCTTCTGTGATGATTCCACAGGCAGCAAGCATTGTAGCATGAGCGACGCTTCCCTCGATGTCCTGCTTCGCCAATTCCTGGTCAAAGCCGATCGATGCACCGAACTCATCTACCCATTCTTCTGCAGATCCGGTGAATCTGCCGCCCCATAATTTTTTCACACTGTCACCTTCTTGCCCTGGACCATGCTGTGGACAACTGTTGGCAGTCCCCAAAGGTTGATGAAACCAACCGCAGCATTGTGGTCAAACTCGTCATCTGCAGTATATGTCGCCAATTTCTCATTGTATAGAGAATAAGGTGATTTTCTGCCCTCGACGATGGCGTGGCCTTTGAATAACTTGACGCGTATTGTGCCAGTGACATGCTTCTGGGTTGACTTCAGGAATGCAGCCAGCGCTTCCTGAAGCGGGGAGAACCATAAGCCTTCATAAATCAATTCTGTCATTTTTTTCTCAATTACCGGTTTGAAATGGGCCACTTCTTTTACAAGTGTGATATCTTCCAATTCTTTATGTGCCTTGATCAGAGTCATCGCAGCAGGTGCTTCATACACCTCGCGCGACTTGATGCCAACAAGGCGGTTTTCCACATGGTCAATCCTTCCAACACCATGCTTGCCTGCAACGGCATTCAATTCAAGGATCAATTCTGAAAGAGGATATGCTTTGCCGTCAATGGCAGTCGGCACTCCTTCAACAAACTCAATCTCGATGACATCAGGGGTATCAGGTGTATCTTCCAGCTCAGCAGTCAATTCATATGCCTCGACTGGAGGTGCCTGCCATGGATCTTCCAGGATTCCACACTCATTGCTTCGCCCCCATAAGTTCTGGTCGATAGAGAATGGACTGTCCAGATTGATGGGAATCGGTATGCCATTGTTGGCCGCATAAGCAATTTCTTCTTCACGTGACCATTTCCATTCACGTACTGGAGCGATCACCTTAAGTTCAGGATTCAATGCTTTGATGGATACTTCAAATCGAACCTGGTCATTCCCTTTGCCCGTGCAGCCATGGGCTACAGCAACAGCGCCTTCCATTTCTGCAATTTCTACTAGTTTCTTAGAAATAAGCGGGCGAGAAAGTGCCGAAACAAGCGGATACTTCCCTTCGTATAACGCATGTGCCTGGAGGGCGAAAAGTGCATATTCGGTGGCAAACTCTTCTTTGACATCCAAAACGTATGATTGAACTGCCCCTACTTTCAAAGCTTTTTCTTTAATAAAATCAAGGTCCTTACCTTCACCGACATCAAGGCAGCACGCTACTACCGCGTATCCTTGATCCTTTAGCCATTTAATCGCAACAGATGTATCAAGCCCGCCAGAGTAGGCAAGCACCACTTTGTTTTCAGTCATTTTGTTGATCTCCTTTTCCAATTCGGATATTTATACATGTGTATAAATTTTTATTCATGTTTATAAAATTAACAGGTTTTATCGAACTTTTCAAGGCAAAATTTTAATTTTCCAAAAAACTTCTGATTGGCTAATGTAGAAGAGGAAATAAAAGTATAGTAGAATGTAAGCATGTTTACCGGAATGGGGGCTTCACGAATGGATCAATATTTTCTTTTTAACAGCCGACTGGGCATACCCCTGCCTGATTTTAAGAAGAACTGGGAAGAATATGACCTGGATACACAGCACGCCATCCTGCTTCACTGGGAAAAAATACGCGGGAGCATTCCAGACCGGATTGCCCAGCTCGAAAAAACAATCAACCATAAACAAGCAGAGCTTTCAAATGAGAGTAACTTTATCCGCTCCTGTGAATTAAACAGCGAAATTGCCGAGCTCGCATCCATCATCAACGACCTCTGGCTCTGGTACCGAACACATCAGGATATTACATCAGAGAAGATTCACGGATAACACATTCAATTCCATAAAAAATAGCCTGGGTGAGCCTCAGGCTATTTTTGGTGTCTCTGCTTTTTGCCTATATTGATCGCGCTAATAAGAACAGTCGTACCCTTAATCAGCCATTTCCCATCAGGCCGAGTTCATTGACAGAGGAACCAATCAAAATATTTCCTATTACGGCAATGAATAACGCAATGATTAGTTTCATCTCAATTGCTTTCCCATTATGACATAAGGCTGTCCATTTTCATTTGGGTAAAACGGCTGTTTAATGACGCGCCATCCCAATGTTTCATATAAACCCCTAGCAGAGTCGTTATCAAGTTGTGTTGTTAATACCGCTGTCTTATGACCTGCTCCATCCAGTAAGTGATTTACCAGCTCTTTTGCCAGTCCTTGATTCCTGAATGCCGGAAGCACACCCAATTCAACGAATTCAAAACAATCTGTCAGCCAGGTTTGTTCCTCTTCTGGATTTAACGCTTCTGAGAGTAATCCATGATAATACTGACCCGGTAGAGAAGAATAGCCATATGCATATCCAGCAATTTCCCCCTGATTGGAAATTGCCACAAACCCTCTGTAGTCAGCATAGCCTGCATGCCTCGTAACTCGTTCCTTGATTGAAAGGTCCTCTTGAGCCCATACTTGTTGATATAAGTCCGCTACTTGGTTTAATAACTCTTTATCTTTATTTATTTCTCTTAACTTAAACATTCCCAGTTCCCCCTTGTTCCCTTCAACCTATTCCAGTGTTTTTTTGACAGCCTTTCCTCCGAATGCTTCAAACCTGTCTGAATTCAGGGCTTTATTTGACAGCTTTTACTCTGAATGCTTCAAACCTGTCTGAATTCAGGGCTTTTTTTGACAGCTTTTCCTCCGAATGCTTCAAACCTGTCTAAATTCAGCGGTTATTTTGACAGCTTTTCCTCTGAATGCTTCAAAACTGTCTGAACCCAGGGCTTTTTTTGACAGCTTTTACTCTGAATGCTTCAAACCTGTCTGAATTCAGGGCTTTTTTTTGACAGCTTTTACTCTGAATGCTTCAAACCTGTCTGAATCCAGGGCTTTTTTTGACAGCTTTTCCTCTGAATGCTTCAACCCTGTCTGAATACAGGACTTTTTTTGACAACTTCTCCCCTTATTGCTTCAAACCTGTCATAATCCCGAACTTATTTTGACAGTTATAACACCAAATGGTCCAAACCTGTCAGAATCCAGGCTCTTTTTACAGCTTCCCCGTTTTTCTCTCTAACCTATCAAATGATTGACTACCTCAGTCGGCTTTAGAGTCTCCTTTTATCAACACTTCAACTTCCTTTTCTCTGGAAACTTCTATACTTAATTCTACAATTTTTACCAAATCCCTTTTCACCACAAAAAAAGATGAAATCCGTTAAGATTCCATCCACTTAGTAATTATAAATCCTTCTTCAATTCTCTCACAACATGCCCAATCTCTGGGATAATCAGTTTTTCCATGGCCAGGCGGACTGCTCCTGTTGAGCCTGGTGTTGAAAAGACCGCCCGATCGTTCACGACTCCTGCTGCGGCCCTTGACAGCAATGCAGCTGAGCCAATATCCTCCTGATAGCTTAACATCCGAAAGATCTCACCGAATCCCGGGATTTCTTTTTCAAAGAGGCTCTGGACCGTTTCGATCGTGACGTCACGTTTGGCGATTCCAGTACCGCCGTTTGTCAGGATGACATCCACTTCTGGGTTGGCGGAGCCTTTCAGGACTTCGGACCTGATTGGTTCTGCTTCATCTTTGACAATCACATAGTCGACGATTTTGTGGCCTGCTGATTCAAGGTACTCCATCATCAACTTTCCGCTTTTGTCGGTTTCGGGTGTCCTTGTATCGCTTACTGTTATGACTTTGCAGCGCACTTGGCTTGGTGCAGCCTGCTTATGCTCTTGTATGCTCATTTCCTACAATGCCCCTTTTTCTTTGAAATATCTCATTTGGTAAAATCTATGGGCAAAATCGGTGACTCTCCTTGTCAATTGATAGTTTGCCCCTGCGCCGATTGCCATCGAGATGATCGGCATCCCCTGGACATGCTTTTTGCGGAACATCAAGATTGCCATACCCTTGAAGACTTGCTTAATTGGCTGTTCAAGCCATGTTACGTCTGTAAGATCGTCATTTCCTTCGTAAAAATAGAAGTCTTCTGCCTGGTCAAGGTCATTTTTCAATTCTTCCCAGCCGGCACTTTGCATCCTCGAAGGCATTGTGGCAGTATGGAAGACCTTCAGCGCGACCATCATCTCAAACGGTGTATTCACCTCGAAACCGTATGTCATCGCAACAAGCTGAACAATTCGCAGATTGATGACCGCCATCGCCGGCATATCGACCCCCAGCACAAGGTTTCCGCCGCTTCCTGACATTCCTCCCTGTACAAAGGAATAGAGTCTATGGCGGGCAATTTGCTGCTTGGCGATGAATTCCAGCTGCTCAATAGGCAGTTCTCTCAGGTCTTTGATCGTATCTAAGTCCGGATCGAATACCCGTCCAGCAGAAAGAATCCGTTCCTTGGCATCCATTTGCAATTGCGAACCCTGGATCAAAGAATGAAGGTGGAAAAGCCAGCTGTCGAACAACGTAAAAAAGCGCTCCTGGACCTCGACTGGCAATGATGTAAAAGAACGTTCAAGATATCGGTCATATGCCAGTTCAAAGTCATTCGGTTCATAGTCATACAGCTTGTTTTCCCAAGCATTCAATTCATCCAGCACCTTTTGTTCCCGTTGAGTCAAAGGCATCGAAAACCCTCCAGCTAGTGTGAATTTTCTTCCAGTATAGCATAAATTCGGATTCAACATTAAAAGGCAGGAGCACTCAGCTCCTGCCTGAAATCAATTTATTTCGCCAAACGCACAACATCACGTGCAATCATGACTTCTTCATCTGTCGGAATGACCATTACTTTCACTGGTGAGTGAGGATAGCTTATGAATGCTTCTTCCCCGCGCACTTTATTCAAAGCTGGGTCCCAGTAGATACCCATGAATTCCAGTCCCTGCAATACGCGGGCACGGATTGCTGAACTGTTTTCACCGATACCAGCTGTAAAGATGATGGCGTCCACACCGCACATGCGGGCTGCGTATGATCCAATGTATTTATGGATTCTGTCAGCAAACACCTTCAACGCAAGCTCTGCACGGTCATTTCCTTTTTCGGCTTCGTCTTCGATGTCGCGAAGGTCACTTGAGAATCCGGATACACCTAGCATACCGCTCTCTTTATTCAGGACATTCAATACTTCATCCGCACTCTTATCTGTTTTTTCCATGATGTACGGAATCAATGCAGGGTCAATATTTCCTGAACGAGTTCCCATCGTCACACCTGCTAGAGGTGTGAATCCCATGGATGTATCGATAGATTTTCCGCCTTCGATTGCCGCAATACTAGCTCCATTTCCAAGGTGGCAGGAAATCAGGCGAAGGTGCTCCACAGGACGGCCAAGCATTTCTGCAGCACGCTGGGATACATACTTGTGTGAAGTTCCATGGAAGCCGTATTTACGGATACCGTACTTTTTATAGTAATCGTAAGGAAGGCTGTAAAGGAATGAGTTTTCAGGCATCGTCTGGTGGAATGCCGTATCAAACACAGCAATCGCCGGAACATTCGGCAGTACCTGCTGGAATGCACGGATACCAGTCAAGTTTGCTGGATTGTGCAGCGGTGCCAGCTCGGAAAGCTGATCAATTTTCTGTAAAACCTCTTCTGTGATCAAGATAGAATCACTGAATTCCTCGCCGCCGTGAACGACACGATGTCCGATTCCTTCGATTTCATCCAATGACTTGATAATTCCCAGTGTAGTCAGTTTATCAAGAAGGATTTTTACCGCAACCTCATGATTCGGAATATCGGTAACTTCTTTGTTTTTTTCTCCATTCACACTGATTGTGAAAATTGAGTCCTTCAGACCGATCCTCTCGACGATTCCTTTTGTGATAACCTCTTCGCTCGGCATTTCGAACAGTTGGAACTTAAGTGAAGAACTGCCGGCATTGATTGCAATGATTTTTGCCATTTTGTACCGCTCCTTTTATATAACAACCTTATTAAAAATCCAATGAAATAGTACACCTTTATTGTGTGCCACAGGCCGTGAATATATCTCTCAATACCCCATTTAAACACTGTCTTTTTCACATTTCAAGAAAAGCTTGCTTAAACGCAAAATGAGTTTTTATTCTGATACTTCTAAGGATTAGAAAAAAATATTATCATGGTGTATTTACCCTTTTGAACGACAAAAGAACCGGCAATAACCGGTCCTTTTCGTTATTTTACTGCCTTTTATTCTCTTTATACCATTGGTCAATTTTATCCAGAACCCGATTGACTGCTGGCCCATCTGAGAATTTCGGCAGCTCGGCAAGGAGAGCCTGTTTTGGAGGCTTCACTTCGTCACCCTTTTTCTGAAGAATCAGGATGCTCTTAGCAGCCTGCTTGGTTTTGAACAAAGAAGCTGGAAGCTGTAAAACACCCTGAACAATCAGATGATCCTTAATGAATTCATGCAGCATTGGAGCTTGCTCGCTTTCAAAAAGTCCATTCGGGATCATGAAGAACAAGTACCCGCCATCTTTTAGGTGCCTTGTGCTTTGCTCAATGAACAAATGGTGCGAATACGTATGTCCTTCTGCTGCTTTGACCTCATAATCCGCAGCCCTTAGGTCATTTGGATAATAGCCAACCGGAAGGTCGCAAATGACCACATCCGCCGGATCGACAAACAATGGTTCAAGACTGTCCTGGTTAAAAAATTCAACCGGATGCTTCTGCAGATTGGCATTGACGAATGCGAGGCGGATGAGGAGATCATCAATCTCAACACCTACAGATTCAATTTCTTTATTGGTCTGCTGGTTCAAAACCGTGGCCAGCAGATTCCCCGTGCCGACAGCCGGATCAAGCAGCCTGAATGATTTCTTGTCAACAAATTTACTGACGAGATATCCGATGAACATGCCGACAGAATCTGGCGTCATCTGGTGATTAGGCTGAATATGCTCCTTCATGCCCTTCAGGATTGCCAACTGGAAGCCTTTGCGAATTTCCTCTTTGCTAAAAGAATCAAGATTGATATCTTTGTATGCTTTTTCAAGCCTTTTCTTTGTGACTTCATCTAATTCGTCCTGAAGCACCGTGCCCTGGAAAATATTTTCCCCTGTTTCAGCAAGCGCCTCTAAATATGTACATGAAAGTTCTTCTTTTAAAATGTCCGCTGTAGTATTGAATGCGGTAAATAATTGTTCGACCGGAGTCATACTCAATTTACTTCCTCCCGATTTGAATAGATATTTATCTATTTTAGCCATGTTTCTTGTTCTGTACAAGGTATATGGCTGGAATGTCTCAAGCCATATAGCGTTGTCATGAGAGTTCCGTGATTCGTCTTCTGTATATCCATAAATGACTCTCTTTTGAAAATCCTACACGCTCCCAGCCTTCTGTTTGTCCGTTAGAGACCTTCTATCGAACACTTTTCTCGTTCCCAGCCTTCTGCTTGTCCGTTAGACACCTTCTATCGGACATTTTTCACCTTTTCAGCCTTCCGTTTGTCCATTAAAGACCTGTTATCGGACCTTTTTCTCGATTCCAGCATTCCGTCTATTTAATCATAATAATAACAAAACAAGCCGCAGTTTTATTCTGCGGCTTGTTCCATGATGACTGATTGTTTTAGTTTGCTTGTTTTGCAGCTTCTACTGCGGCTTCGTAGTTCGGGTGGTCTGTTGCTTCGCTAACATATTCTGTGTAAGTTACTTTGTCGTTTGAGTCAACAACGAATACTGCGCGAGCCAGCAGGCGAAGTTCCTTGATCGCTACTCCATATGCTTCACCGAAAGAAAGTTCGCGGTGGTCTGATAGAGTCTGGACGTTCTCGATTCCTGCGGCTCCGCACCAGCGCTTTTGTGCAAATGGTAGGTCAACGCTTACGGTAAGAATCTTGACGTTATCAAGGTTCGCAGCTTCCTCGTTGAAACGGCGAGTCTGTGCGTCGCAAACACCTGTATCAAGTGATGGTACCACACTGATTAGTCGTACTTGTCCTTTTGAATCCTGGAGAGTGACTTCAGAAAGGTCGTTTGCAAGCACTTTGAAATCAGGTGCCTGGTCTCCTACCTTTACTTCATTTCCTAATAATGTAACTGGATTCCCCTTAAATGTAACAGATGCCATACCTGCTCATCCTCCTTGTCCATTTTATGTACAGTGTTAATATATCTTTTAAAGAATTTTTTTGCAATTATTTTAAAATGTACTGACGTCACCAATGACATAAGTAAGCTGCCTCTTCAATTTGAAAAGGCAGCATGGTCTTAAAACTCTAGGTCAGTTTTTGGTCCGTTGTAGTCGTTTTGGTTTTGGCTCTTGTTCTGGTTGCCTTCCTGGCTGCCCTGATCTTTCTTGGACATCATTTGCTGGATTTTTTCCACTGCTTGTGGTGCCAGATCAAGAATCTTTTCGTATAGATGCGTGCTTTCATCTAGGTGGAGCATCTTGACGCCTCTTGAACTTACAATCAAGAAAGCGATTGGCGTAATGGAAACCCCTCCGCCGCTACCGCCGCCGAACGGGTGCTGTGGTCCTCCTTGCTGTCCTCCTGAGCCACCTGAGCCGCCTGAGCCACCAGAACCGCCTGAGCCGCCGGATCCTCCCTTTGAACTTTCCAAAACGAATTCACTGCCTCCAGCCGCAAATCCGAAACCCACCTTTGAAACTGTCAGGATTACACTTCCATCCGGTGTTTCTACAGGGTCCCCAATGATTGTGTTGACATCAATCATTTCCTTTAAGCTTTCCATAGCAGTTGTCATTAGTCCTTGAATTGGATGGTCGGACATTCCTGTTTCCTCCTTATTTTAGACAGAATTAGTATTGTCACCGGAAAGTGCGGACAATTGCTTTGATTTGAAGTCAGGCCAGCCGCCTTTCCAATATTTAACCAGCTTTATTCCTGCTAAAATAGCATGCCCGACTCTGACTTGAAACATACATTTAAAACTAGTAATTGAAATGGTTTGCTGAAAACTTGGCGTGATTGTCATGACCGGCATCTCTTTTAGTTTCATATACTGGCTCATAATCCCGATCACACCGCCCTTGGCCGCCCAAAAAGCACCGGTGATCACTGCCGTGGCTGCTGCGTCACCCACGCCAACCATTGTATGCCATTCTATATTGCGGATCGTTACTTTCTTCAGAAACCCCCTGATGATTTTGTGGAAGCCAGCAATATGTGTAAGGAGCTGCCTGATATCATGGATGCTGTTCAGAATATCATTTTTGTCTACTTGAGTGGTTTGATCTTTTTTGAGGGTTTCACCAGGACCTGTTTCCGTTTTTTTCTCGGCAACGATAGAAGGGGAATTGTCATCAATTTTTATGACCGGGACGTCAATTTTGTATTTAATGAGTCCACCCCAGGCTTTTAAAGTCACTTTTAGATGATCATTATCATTGCCGTGGAAATAATCCAGAAATATCTTAACTCTAGTAAAAAGGATTACAATGGCCAGCACTGTTAAGAGCAGTATGGCAAGCAGCATCCATTTCATCATCCTCCACAACCTTTCAGCCTATTATTATCAACAAAAAGGCAAAAAAATAAACCTGCCGCAGCAGGTTCATTTTAGCGTGGTTCATATATGACAGTGGTATCAGCGAACAGGTCATGCAATCCCTGCTTCTTGTTTGTAAAAGCAACGACAATATACAGCACAAAAATTGTTGCTGAAATGAAGCGGCCGATCCACTCGCGGAAAATGACAGTGCCCCATGTCAGGCTTGTGCCATCCAGTTCCACCACTTTCAGTCCAAACACCATTTTCCCTAGAGTCTGGCCGAGATATTTTGTCATCAGAACAAAATACAAATAGAAAACAACAGCCGTGGCGATGGTCATCGGTGAAAAGACCCCTTCCTCCAGTAATGGGATATCCAATGCCCGGAAAACAGGATTGATGATCAGCCTGTTAATACTCCCAATGACAATCAAATCCAGCAAATAGGCCCAAAAACGCGTCCAGAATCCGGCATATTGGCCAGCGAATAAATGATTCTCTCCAGTTGGCCTGCCTATTTCATCATTAACGGCATTTGCATAATCTGCCTGTGGTGCCGATTTTTCAGATTCTGCATAACGAGTACTGTCGCCTTTAAGTCGGATGTTTTCATGTTCTTTATGGTTTGTACGATCAGTATCTGTCGCAATGCTGTCATGTTCTCTATAATTTGAACGATCACCATCCATTAGGATGCTGTCATGTTCTTGATGTAAACGATCCGCATCTGGAGGGATGTTGCCGTGTTCTGGATCTAAACGATCTGCGTCTGTAGGTTTGTTATCGCGTTCTGGATCTAAACGATCAGCATCAGACGGGATGCCGCCAGATTCTCCTTGAACATCATTCCGCCCAAGTTCTGCCGAATCTTTCGTTTCATCTTTATCAAATTCTTTGGAATTCATTTTTTGTCCCCCCCTTATTCAGCGTATAAGTACATTAGACGTGGAGAATTAGGCTGGGATAATAGTTTCATCAGGCCTGCCATTTCTGCGTCTTTCCCCATGATTTTCTGTGCCCCCATGCTGAAAAACGAACCAAAGCCCATGCTTTCCGTATACTTTACTACAGTCGCATCCCCAAGCTTCTCATCTTTCCTGACGTTGTCAATGACATCTTCCAGATAGCCGAATCCATCGATCAAGTTCAGCTGCTTGGCCTGGCGTCCATCATAGATGCGGCCATCGGCAATTTTTTTGACCTGCTCGACAGACATGCCGCGTCCTTCAGAAATGACTTTGACGAATCCTTCATAAGAGTTGTTGATCATGGACTGAAGGATTTCCCGTTCTTCATCCGTCATCGGTCTTGTTGGGCTCATGATATCCTTGTATGGACCACTCTTAATTGTCGTGAATTCGACACCGTATTTTTCTGCAAGCCCTGCATAATTCACGCCTTGCATGATGACGCCAAGTGAGCCTGTCAGTGTTTCGGGACTTGCAAAGATTTTATCGGCAGGAGCAGACACATAATATCCTCCTGATGCTGCCATTGAACCCATCGATACATAAATCGGCTTTTTCGTTTCTTTCTGGATTTCCTTGATCTTATCGTGGATTTCTGCGCTTTCCACAACACCCCCGCCTGGAGAGTTCACCTGGAGGATAATGGCTTTCACATCATCCGATTCTTTTACATAATCAAGCTGCTCCATGAATACCCGATGATTATAGAGTGGGCTTTCAAAGAACGATTGTGCATCCCCGGTATCCTGGATGACTCCGTTAATGGTCAATACCGCAATTTTGCTCAGCATGTCACCCTCTTCGATGACTTCTTCAGCAAACATTTCTTCCGAGACAGCGAACATATCTTCAAACGCATTTTCCGCGTCGCTGAATGCGAATGTTGATAGTAGATTAATCACAATTGACGCAATAAATAAACCAGCGGCTATTCCTAATGCCGCCCACCTTTTACCATTCATTTTGAATCCCCCTTGAAAATTCCTTGTACTTTCAAAACCTTATGAAAAAATGATAAACTAATGTCAATAACCTATATTTTAGCAAAAGTTTTTTATTGTGGGTAAAAATTTGGAAGAAATACATAATGTTTGGAGGAATCAGTAATGCCAGATCGCCGCAATATTTATTTTCACCATACCCCTGACACAACTATGCTGGAAAAAGTACAGCCCCTTTACGAACTAGCCCGCAGATATGATTTCAATATTGTCACTGACCACAAGAATGCCAATATCATTGTCAGCATTGGTAACGATGGTACCTTTTTGGAGGCAGTAAGGAAAACTGGTTTCCGCGATGACTGTCTGTACGCAGGCATATCAGTCACTGGCTCCCTCAATATGTACTGTGATTTCCATCTTGAAGATACTGATAAAATGATCCAGGCCAGTACGAATTCAGAAATTGAGGTAAGGCGCTATCCGACGATCGAGGTAACCATCGACGGAGAAACATCGTTTGAATGCTTGAACGAATTCAGCGTCCGTTCCGCGATTATAAAGGCTTTCGTAATGGATGTATTCATCGATGACAACCATTTTGAAACCTTCCGTGGTGACGGAATGATTGTCGCAACCCCAACAGGCAGCACCGCCTATAACAAGTCCGTGAACGGAGCGGTTGTGGACCCGCTGCTGCCGTGCATGCAGGTGAGTGAGCTTGCGTCAGTGAACAATAATCATTACCGGACACTCGGCTCATCCTTCATCCTTAGCGGTGACCGCAAGCTTACCTTCAAGGTTGCCCAGGACGGCAACGATTATCCAATCATGGGGATGGATAACGAAGCGCTGAGCATCCAGCATGTTGAAAAATTCGATGTAAAATTGAGCAATAAATTCATCAAGACAATTAAGCTCAAGGACAATTCTTTCTGGGAAAAAGTGAAAAGGACATTTTTATAAAATCCTATTAAGAAAGAGCTGCGGATCCCCCGCAGCTCTCTTTTTTACATATGCATGCCTTTTTCTTTTTTTAACTTGAGGGTCAGGGCCGCTGCCAGTTTTGTCCGGGATAGTGAGTACAGGATCAGTGCCGACCAGATAAAGGTAAAGGCAAGCAGATGGACCGCCGAAAATGTTTCGTGATAAACGAATACCCCTAAAATAAGTGTCAAAGTTGGTGCGATATATTGCAAGATCCCAAGTGTAGCAAGTGGGATTCTCTGTGCACCTTTCGCAAAAAACAGCAAAGGAACCGCCGTTGCTGCTCCTGCTCCGACAAGCAGCAGCGTTGTTGTCCACGAACCTGAGAACAGCGAATTTGTCCCCTGGGCAACTAGATAGCCAATGTAAATGGCGGAGAGCGGCATCACGACCAGCGTTTCTAGCGCGAGGCCGACCGAAGAATCAACTTTGATCAATTTCTTTGCAAGTCCATACAGGCCAAATGAAATGGCCAGTGATAAAGCGATCCACGGGAATTGCCCGTAAGAAATCGTCATGATCAGCACACCGATGGCTGCAAGGAGAAATGACAGGTACTGCGGCAGGGACAGTCTTTCCTTAAGGAAAACCATTCCTAAAAGCACACTGACAAGCGGATTGATATAATAACCGAGACTTGCCTCGATCATTTGATCGCTATTGACAGCCCAAATATAGATGAACCAGTTGATGCTGATCAGGATTGATGCGATTGTCAGTGCCGCCAGCTGTTTTTTGTTTTGCGAAAGCCCGCGGAGGGTCCCTGTAAAAAGACTCCATTTTTTATTCAGGAGCAATATGAATGCAACAACGAAAAATGACCAAAACACGCGGTTTGCAAGAATTTCATCAGCATTCACATGTTGCAATAGCTTCCAATAAACCGGAAGAATCCCCCATAGTATATATGAAAAGGCTGCGTACAAGACGCCAGCCTGTTGTTCGGTCCTGTTATTCATCCGAACATCCCCCTAATCTTTCTAGACTCGAAATAATATCAATTATAAGGGGGATGCTCCGGGCTGACAATCATTTTTTTTGAATCAATATATTCAAAGCCGGAATTATTTCGTGGTTCGTGGGTTTAATTTAAAGTTGTAGCCAAATGTTTCTTCCGGGGAGGAAATCTTATAGCCCAGCCCCTGCTTGAAATCCAAAAAGATTCTGCCTGGAAGGGACTCAACTGATTTCTTTGGAACGAAAAAATGGATACCTGATTCTGATATCACTTCATCATCTTCCTGCTTTTCTTCGATTTGAAGCTGGATATCTGTCGCGATGGAACAGGTGCCTACAAACTCCGCTAATATTCTTATGCCTTCTCCATTACCGAATTGGACTTTTTTTAACTGTTCCAATGCAGCCTCTTTTATATCGATTTTCAAATTGCCTCACCCTTTCTTATTAAAAATATACCCAAGTTTTGTTGTGTCACTCATCTCTCAATCTAAAAGTAAAATCTTGAGAATGCCAACAAAAAAACAGACCTTTTGGCCTGCTTTTTCATGGCATTCTATTATCTTGCGCCTTCTAATTCTTTCTTGCGCAGCTCAATGCGGCGGATTTTACCTGAAGTTGTCTTTGGAAGTTCTTCAAGGAACTCTATTTTCCTCGGATACTTATATGGAGCGGTCAAATCCTTGACGTGCTGCTGCAAATCAGAAACTAGATTTTCCAGTTCGGGGCTGACACCGTCACGCAGGACGACAAAAGCCTTGACGATATGTCCGCGGATTTCGTCAGGTGACGCGACAACTGCGCATTCTTTTACATATGGATGCTTAACGAGTGCATCCTCGACTTCGAAAGGACCAATCGTATACCCTGAACTGATGATGATATCATCGCCGCGTCCCTCAAACCAAAAATATCCTTCTTCATCCTTACTCGCTTTATCGCCTGTTACGTAATAATCCCCGCGGAACTGCATGGCTGTCCGCTCTGGATCCTTGTAATAGTTTTTGAATAAAGCAGGTGTTTCAATATGGACAGCGATATCACCAACTTCACCCGGTGCACATGGTTCTCCGTTTTCATTGATAATTTCAACCCGATTGCCAGGTGTAGGCTTACCCATTGATCCAGGCTTTAACTCCATGCCCTTTGTTACACCGACAAGCAGTGTATTTTCTGTCTGGCCATAGCCGTCGCGCACCTCAACATTAAAATGCTTTCTGAATGTGTCGATGACTTCACGGTTCAGCGGTTCTCCTGCGGATACCGCGCTATGAAGACCAGGCAAACTGTAATCACCAATATTTTCGACTTTGGCCATCAGCCTGTATTCAGTTGGGGTGCAGCATAGAACATTTACATGATACTTTTGCAAAAGCGATAAATATTTTTGCGGCTCGAATTTACCTTGATAAACGAGGCCTGTAGCTCCCGTTCCCATGACGGACAGGAACGGACTCCAGATCCATTTTTGCCAGCCAGGACCGGCAGTAGCCCAGACAGTGTCCCCATCCTCTATGCCGAGCCAATTTGTTGCCGCTGTCCGCAAATGAGCATATGCCCATCCATGTGTATGGACAACACCTTTCGGATTGCCCGTCGTACCGGAAGTATAGCTGAGGAATGCCATATCATCACGATCGGTGTCGGCAAGCTGAAGCTCTTCGGAAGCAGTTTCCATTTCTTTATCAAGTTGAATCCAGCCTTCTTTTTCTGCCCCAATAATGAACTTAGGCAGCTTTTCCACTTCGTCGATTCCATCGAACTCGCCGGTAAAAGGAGCATAACTGATGATAGCTTTTACATCGCCATGGTTGATTCGATATTGAAAATCTTTTTTTCTCAGCATTTCTGAACTTGGAATGACAACAAGTCCCATTTTCAGTGAGGCAATATAAACCTGATACGCTTCAATAAGTCTTGGCACGACAACAAGCACTACATCCCCTTTGGCCAAACCATTTCCTAAGAAAACGTTTCCAATTTTATTGGCGTTCTTTAGCAGCTCCTGGTATGTAATTTCTTTTGTACTTCCTGCTTCATTTTCCCAGAGAATCGCTTTTCTCGCCGGGTCCTGGGCGAATCGCTCCATTTCTGATACAAGATTATACTTTTGAGGTGCAATCAATTGTTCCCTTTTCATACTCTTCCCCCTGATTATCATTTTTTTCGCTTGTCTTTGAATGAGAAAACAAGCTTTCATATCCCCATAACCCATTATACTAAATTATTCAAAAAATTTAAAATTATATGACAATGTTATTCTGAAATAATTTTACACAACAAAAAGAGCAGGGCATCCGCCCTGCTCTTTGTAGCCATGTTATTCTTTTTTTGATTAGCGAGAGAATCCGCCACCAAGTTGTTGTTCAGCCATTTGAACCAAACGCTTAGTGATCTCTCCTCCTACAGAACCGTTAGCGCGAGAAGTAGTTTCTCCGCCAAGCTGTACTCCAAATTCAGTAGCGATTTCGTACTTCATTTGGTCAAGAGCTTGTTGTACTCCAGGAACTAGAAGTTGGTTTGAGTTGTTGTTGTTTGCCATGTGTTTCACCTCCTTGTGAGTATAGAGTGTGTAGAAACACATGGCTTAATTCAAAACTTTAATTGGTAAATGTTCACAAATCTTTAACAAGTTAGAATAGATCATCCACCGGATTATCTTCTCTTTCAGAAGCCGGTTTGACGATAATCCGCTCTGTTCCTTCAACAGCTCTCTGAATCAGTTCTTCAAAGTCGAAGAAGCTTTCAAAGTTCTGGACTTTATCCAGCTTAGGCTTCGTTTTAGGCGATGAAGGGACAAAGACCGTGCAGCAATCTTCATATGGGCGGATTGATATATCATGGGTATCGATTTCATGGGCGATATCCATAATCTGCAGTTTGTCCATTGTGATTAACGGCCGGATAATGGGAGTTGTTGTCACTTCGTTGATGGCGTACATGCTTTCAAGTGTCTGAGAGGCAACCTGCCCAAGGCTTTCGCCAGTTATGATGGCAAGTCCTCCCTGCTTTTCCCTGATTGCGTCCGTTATACGCAGCATTAGTCTTCTTGTTGTAGTCATCGTATAGTTTTCCGGTATTTGCTTGTGAATGGCTTGCTGGATTTCAGTAAAAGGTACGATATGAAGCGCAAAATGTCCGTTTACTTCGGCAAGCTTCTCAGAAAGGTCGATTACCTTTTGCTTGGCGCGTTCACTTGTGAAAGGCGGACTGAAAAAATGGACCCCTTCCACTTCAAGGCCTCTCTTCATGGTCAGGTAGCCGGCAACCGGGCTGTCAATCCCGCCGGAAAGCATCAGCATCCCTTTGCCTCCGGACGCGGCAGGCAGCCCTCCTGCGCCCTTGATCGTTTCCGCTGAAATATAGGCTGCTTCTTTTCTGATTTCAATCTGAAGGTTGATATCAGGATTCCTCACATCAACTTTCAGGCCTTCCACATTCCTCAGTATATGGCCGCCAAATTCCGAATTGATTCCGTTCGTATCCAATTCAAAAGTCTTATCAGATCGTTTGGCGGATATTTTGAAGGTCTGTCCTGGCTGGTGGATTTTCTTGAAAAGCTCCAGAGCAGCATCCTTCATTTTTTCAAGGTCCTTGTCCACTTTAACGGCGGGGCTGAAGGACTGGATCCCGAATATTTCCTTGAGCTTCTTTCCAATTTCATCGCTGACTTCACCATTAAGCAGGATGAACATCCTGTCGCGTTCCGCTTTGATGACAGCGTTTGGATAGTCGCTCAATGCCCTTTTGATATTTTTTCTTAGGCGGTCAATGAATTTATTTCTATTTCTTCCTTTGGTCGATATTTCACCATACCGAACCAATATACGGTCATACATCATTTCTTTATAACCTCGCTTAAATGTTTTACAGTCCCGGCAATTGCCTTTGCCGCTATTTCTGCTTCTTCTGCTGTATTGCTGTAGGTCAGGCTGATCCTGATCGCACTTTCCGCTTCTGCGACAGGAATTCCCATTTCCAGGAGTGTCTTGCTGGCAGCCTTTTTCTTCGAGGAACAGGCACTTGTCGTTGAAACATAAATATCCTTCTCTTCAAGAGCATGAACGAATGTTTCGGCCTTCAATCCGCTGATGGAGAAATTCAGGATATGGGGAGCGCTTTTTTCCTCCGGCGTGTGAATGGTAATTTCCTTGATATGGCTGATGCCGTTTCTTAATATTTCCATTGCTGACTTCATTTGATCCAGCTTTTCTGCCCGCAGTTCAAGCGTCATCCTGAGCGCTTTTGCCATGGCTACCATTCCTGCAACGTTTTCGGTCCCGCTCCGTTGCTTCCATTCCTGATTGCCGCCGGATAATAAAGGAGACAGCCGGACCCCTTCTTTCATAAACAAGGCCCCCGTCCCTTTCAGCCCATGGAATTTATGTCCGGAAATCGTCGCTAAATGGACCCCCGAATGGTATAAGTCCAATGGCACCTTCCCAATTCCCTGGACGAAATCAACGTGAAAAAATGCCTTTGGATACTTTTTCAAAACTATCCCGATTTCCTCGATTGGCTGGATTGTGCCGACTTCATTATTGACATGCATGACAGACACAAGGATTGTATCCTCACGAAGTTCCTTCTGGATTGAATCCGCACTGACAAAACCGGTGGAATCTGGTTTCACATATGTTATTTCATACCCGAGCGATTCGAGCTGTACCATGGCGTTTTGGACAGATGCATGTTCAATGCTTGTCGTGATGATATGCCTGCCCCTCTCCCGGTGAGCCATCGCAATCCCCTTGATGGCAAGGTTATTGCTCTCTGTTCCTCCTGAGGTGAAAAGGATTTCCGTCTCTTTGACCCTCAGCAGCCTGGCCACCTGGGACCTTGCCTGCTGAAGCAGCTTTTCTGCCTGTCCTCCGATTTTATGGAGTGAAGATGGGTTTCCATAGAAATCCTCTGAGACTTTTATAAATGAATCCAATACTTGTTTATAAGGTTTGGTCGTTGCGCTGTTGTCAAGATAGATCATCAGTGTTCCCCCTTGCTCCAAGACCTTGCTAACTAAAAATCATATCATAATAACATTTCAATGAGAAATGATGAAAAATTCTAAAATCCATTCCCAAAAAAACAGGCCTCCAATCGGAGACCATGCTTTATCACTTTTTATCTGAGAGCATATGCTCTATTTTCTTTATTGCACCTGGATCCACTTCTTCAATAGATGTAGCTGCCTGTTCAAGTGCTTCGCGATAATCGTAATTCCGGAAATGCTCTTCTGCTTCACGTAACCCTCTTTCGACGGAAGGGTAACGGCTGCGGTATCTGTTGCCATACTGGATGACGCGTTCAGCCAGCATGACTGTCTCGACGATTTCCTCAGTCGAGGTTTCAAGCTTTTCAACTGTCAGGACGGCGATTTCCAGATATTGCTGAACAGCAGGAATATCCAGCGGCTTTTCCTCAAGCTTATCATTGACCTGCTTGATGCTTTCATGCGCATCTTCCAGCAGGTATTTGTATTCCTGTGAAAGGCCAGGCATATTGCTTTTGGAGACAGTGCGGATCAGTTCGGAAATCTTTTTAGAAAGTCCCCTTACTTTATCACGTGCTGCCAATTCATCCTTTCTCAGGGCGCTTAGCTTTTCCATCAATTCTTTTTGCTCTACTACTAGCTGATCAAGCTGTTCTTTCGCTTCTTGAAGCTCCAATTTGATCATGCTTTGTGCTGTATCGTTTTCGGTAATTCTATGGTCGATCAGTTCAAAGCGCTTTAGCAGGCCCTTGAGCTGCTGCTCAACATGAGTTTGTGCCGAAAGATCTTTTTCAGTCAGATGATAACTCTCCTGTATATGCTTTGTTTCTTCCTTAAGTGTCTTGTTTTCAGTGATTGCTTTCACAAGTACTTCTTTAGCAACATGTTCCGTGTTTGTAATATATCGTTTAGCCAGGACTTCTTCTTCAAGCATGTCGAACAGTTTTTCAAGTCGCTCCTTCAAACCCTGGATGCCCTGTTCGGCGTTCTCGACATCACCTTTTTCAAGAGAACCAAGATAGCTCGCCAATTCATTGCTTATTTCCTCGATTTCACTATCGGCATTCAGATGATCCAATACATAGCCCTGTTCCTTCATCTCTCTTACGCCATCTTTCAGATCGCTGACCTGGGCCGGGATGGCCGACTGGCAATCATGCAGAAGTGCAGGAATGGATTCCATTTTCGCGGATACCTGTTCAAGCAATGACTGGATGGACAGAACCGTTTCCCTTGCTTCAAGATAATTTCCGTTTTCGGTCTTCTCGTCAAACTCGATGAACTTTGCCTGAATCTCTTCAAGCACAGCCTCGAGGCTGGCTTCTGCACTTCCATAGCTATGGCGATGCGTGAGAAGGTTTTTCTTATTCTCTCGATAATTCTCTTTAAGACCATCGATTTCCTCACGGTTCTTTTCTTCGCTTCCTACAAGTTCATTCAACTCGCCTAGAATCTTCTTGATCTTATCTTCTGTTTCAGTCAGCTTTCGGTCAATGACTTCCAGAGATTCCTTCGCCTTCTTGAACCTGTACTTATCGATATACTCCTCCGCGTCAAACAGGTAATCCTCGATGCCCGGAAGCTTTGAAGTAACAAGCTCGTCCCACTCCTGGCGCCAGCGCTCAAAAAGCTCTTCTGTTTGCCCGGTCATGTTCAGCTGTTTTACCTTTGACATTTCATCCAGTACAGGCCGGTTCATGATATCGATTTTCCAGGACTCATAGCGATCGACCTCACTGTAATATTTTCGTTTCATAAAATAGCCGATTAAAAAAAGAATGATTAGTATCGCGATACCGCCAATTATGTACTCCATTATTATCCCCCTGGCCTCACAAATTCCAAGTTCTGAATCCTTCTATATAAAATCTCTTGATAAATGCGTGTATAATGTAATTATATTACCATGTTAACGACAATTTTTGACTATTAAATTCATATTTTTTGTTGAAATTGTCCGAATTAGGCCGATTTAACTTGAATTCTTACAAAAGAAATCACTTCTGGAGGTGCATTTCCCTGAAAGACGGACATGTCCACACGGCTTTTTGCCCTCACGGGACAAATGACAAAATCGATGATTATATACAAAAGGCCCTTCAGCTCGGCTACAGTGAAATCACGTTTGCCGAGCACGCTCCATTGCCGGAAGGATTTATCGACCCGACGCCATTACAGGACAGCGCAATGGCGCCCGAAGACCTGGATTCCTATTTTCAAACCATCGCAGAAGCAAAGAAGAAATATGCGGGAAAAATAAAAATCAATACCGGATTTGAGATTGATTTTATCGAAGGGTTTGAAGGACAAACGGCCGATTTTCTGAACAAATACGGGCCGCTTCTAGATGACGGCGTAATGTCGGTCCATTTTTTAAAGAACGAGTCTGGTACATATGATTGCCTGGATTATAGTCCAGACCATTTCGGGAAAATGGTGGAAGCTTATGGTTCAGTGGAAAAGGTTCACCGGCATTATTATCAAACAGTACTGAAATCAATCCTCGCTGATTTGGGGCCGTATAAGCCAAAAAGAATCGGCCATGTGACCCTGGCTAATAAATACCAGCTGAAATACCAGCTCAGAAATGATTGTACAGATGAAATCATTGAAATACTGGAGAAGGTGTCAGAACTTGGCTATGAACTGGATTACAACGGAGCCGGTACGGCAAAGCCATTATGCCGTGAACCCTATCCGCCCGAATGGGTAATCAGTGAAGCCAAAAAACGCGGAATCCAGCTCGTGTACGGATCTGATGCCCATCAGGCAAAGGAACTGGGACAGGGACTGGAATTCATGGGGATAAAAAAATAAGGAAACCGGCAGATTTTCCGGTTTCCTATATATTTATTAACATTTTCTGATGAGCCTGCTGTTCCGTGCAAAGGGTTCCTTTGATCCAATGTGAAATCTCATCGCTGTATTTGTCCGCAAAATATTTTTCATGCGGCTGTACATGAAGAACTTCTGTAACATAATGGGTATTCAAAAACGGCATCTGGAGAAGACCTTTTAACTGCAAAATACTGTACTGGACTGAATGCTTTTTGAATTCTCCGTTCTCAATCCCGGCTTCAAGGACCTTTTTGAACATATAACGTTCTTTTACATGGTAGGTCGACATGATTTCCCTGACAACTTGCGAGTCGATCGTCATCTCTCTTAATATGAACCTTGTTAATTGAATGTTTTCGCATTGGTATCTCAATACATTTTCAACCATCGCATTCAGGCAGTACTCTGGACCGTATTCAAGGAAAGAAAAACCTTTCTCCAGCTCTTTAAGATAGCTTTCAAAAAAAACCGTAAAACAATTTTCGAGGAGTCCATTCTTGTTCTGGAAGTAATATGAGATATTCGCTGCATTCACGTCTGCCCTTGCTGCAATGTCCCTCACTGATGTTCCATTGAACCCCTTCGTATTGAATAAGTAGATGGCCGCATCAATAATCGCAGCTTTTGAATTTTTTCTCATTGCTCCGCCCCTCGCTTTCCGCAATTAACCTTACTGTTTATCTTTCTGGAAATCATTAAAATTTCCTTTATAAAAAGCTCGACAAAGTCTCCATTGTTTCGCCGATTTTTGATACAATGTAGAGTAAAACTTCATGAATTAGGGGGAATAACGATGTTTAACGTCGAAACATACAGCGGAAGCCGCGAAAAAAATTACGACTTGGTGATTAAACAACTGAAAGCACTAATTGAGGATGAAAAGAATTCTATTGCCAACTTGAGCAATGCTTCTGCACTTTTGAACCAGTTTCTTGACCGCATCAACTGGGTCGGCTTTTATCTGATGGAGGATGGCGAGCTTGTCCTCGGACCGTTCCAGGGACTTCCTGCCTGTGTAAGAATTAAACTTGGAAAAGGTGTTTGCGGTACGGCTGCATCCAAAAAAGAAACAGTAAGGGTTGAAGATGTCCATGCCTTCCCTGGCCATATCGCCTGTGATGCTGCCTCCCAATCTGAAATCGTCGTACCAATCCTGAAAAATGGAAACGTTATTGGTGTCCTTGATATCGACTCGCCTGAAAAAAATCGTTTTGATGAATTGGACCAGCAAAAGCTGGAGGAATTCGTTGAAGTGCTTGCACAGTCTATCTAAATGAACGAACATACTGAACCCCTCCTGGATTTCCGGGAGGGGTTTGATTTGTTTTATTAAATAGAGCCTGTTTCCATTGTGCTCTCTTTTCTTACTGATTCAAATGCCATCTCAAGGTCATCCCTTAAATCTTCCCACGCTTCCAGTCCAACCGAAAGCCTTAGCATATTCTCTCTGATCCCCATTTTTTCTCTCGCTTCCTTCGGCACGACCGCATGTGTCATTGTCGCCGGATGCTGGATCAATGTTTCTGCATCACCGAGGCTGACGGCGATTTTAATGAGTTTTAATTTGTTGATGAATGCCTGTGCCTCTTTCTGGCCACCTTTTATGTTGAAGGAAATCAGTCCGCCCGGTTTGCGCATTTGCTTTTTCGCGATTGCGTAATCAGGATGCTTTGGATCGCCAGGGAAAATGACTTCTTCCACTGCCGGATGCCCGGACAAATAGGATGCCAGTTTTTCAGCATTTTCACAGTGACGGTCCATCCTTACAGGAAGTGTCTTCAAGCCGCGAAGCAGCAGCCATGCATCGAAAGGTGAAATCACCCCGCCGATATCCTTTTGGGTAGTCATCGCGATTTTAGACATGATCTCCTTAGGACCTACAGCTACACCAGCAATCACATCTCCATGCCCACAAATATATTTTGTTGCGCTATGGATGACGAAATCGCATCCAAGCTCAAGCGGATTCTGCAGATATGGTGAACTGAAGGTGTTATCGACGACGACCGGAATACCCTTTTCTTTCGCGACGTCTGCAACCATCTCCAAGTCAACCAGTCTCATCGTTGGGTTAATTGGTGTCTCGATATAGATGACTCTTGTCTCCGGGGTAATAGCGGCCAGCACTTCTTCCCTTGTCGCCATCATCGAAAAATCATGATTGATATCATATTTTTCTTTCATAAGCTGCAATAGGCCAAATGTGCAGCCATATACACCCTGTGAGCAAAGTATATGGTCCCCAGATCTCGTCAGTGCCACTAATATCGCAGAGACAGCAGCCATCCCTGACCCAAACGCAAGTGCCTTTTCCCCTTTTTCAATCGCTGCCATCCTCTCTTCCAGCATGGCAACAGTCGGGTTTCCAAGCCGGGAATAGATGAATCCCTCTTCCTCTCCGGCGAAACGCCTTTCCCCTTGCTCCGCGCTGTCAAAAGTGAACGTGCTGGTCTGAAATAACGGGGGAGCAAGACTTCCCCTGAATTCGTCCGATTTATATCCTGCATGGATTACTTCTGTCTCGAATCTTTTCTCTCCCATTTCGATTCCTCCTATATTTGTAAGCGTTTACAAAATACCCCCATAAACAGGATATGATATTTGCCCTGATATGGAAAGTGATTTCACTCACAGCAGCTGAAAAAGTCCTGTGTTCTGCTAAACGGAAAAAGCACTCATTTCTGAGTGCTTCTTAGAAAGGCGTGAGCGCCTTGATCAGCCCTGACAAGCGTTGGAGGTCCGCCAATGAAATCGTCCTTGACTTCATTGGCGGACCGAAACGACTTGAGGGACTAGACGCTAGCTGGCCAATTCCCAATGTTAAATTTAAACCTCATCACTAAAATCAAACTGGTTTTCATTCTGGACCACTACTTTGTTCTTACCGGAGCCTTTTGCTTTATAAAGAGCCTGGTCCGCCCTTTTGAACACGGTCTTGGTCGTATCTTCCTGTCCCCTGATCCATGTGGAAACGCCGCATGAAATCGTGACATTTGGATTCGTATGTTTCTCGACTTTATCTACAAGCCTGTTGGCAATCATGACTCCGATTTCCAGTGGAGCTCCTGGCAGGTAAATCGCGAGTTCCTCCCCGCCCCATCTGGCACCAATATCCGTGCCGCGGATATTTTTGGCTATCTGCCGGGCCAGCTGGATGAGCACTTCGTCTCCAACCTGGTGGCCATACTGGTCATTCACACATTTAAAATTATCAATATCAATTAAGATGAAGGTTCCCTGCGCATCCTCAAGCATCGACAGATTCATTTTTTCATCCAGATAGCCTCGGGAATACAGCTTTGTCAAATGATCCGTCACGACCATTTTCTCCAATTCTTCACGAAGCATCGAATTGGTGAAAGCTAAAGTCGAATGGTGGATGAGGGACTGCAGCAGCTTGAATGTATCGAATGCAAAGTGATATGGCTCCTCATGCATGACAAGCGCGAACCCCTTTAAATCACCGCTCTGGATCATCGGTACACACATTACCGAGCGGAAATGCGTAGAAGCACCCCCGATATCATATGAAATATCCCCTATGAACAATGGTTCCAGATCCTGCTTGACCCGTTTGGCGACTTTCAAAATATAATTGGAAGCCTCCTTTGAAAAGAAGAAACTGGTGCTTCCCTGAAGGACGGAGTAATCAAGATTGTCTTCATCAAGCATGATAAAACCGACTTCCCTGGCATCGAAGGACTTGATGATCCTTCCGCATATAAACTTCATCGTATCTGTGAGGCGAAGGCTTGTATTCAATTGATGAGATGTTTCATTAATTAGCTGCAAATCTGCAATAAGCTTCCTTGATTGCTCGTAAAGCTTCGCATTCTCCAGTGCGCTTCCGGCGGTATTTGCAAGGAGTTTAATGAATTCTACTTCGTTTTGCGGAAACACAAGCGAGTCCGGGGCAATGACCTGCAGCACTCCGTATACGCCCTGTCTTCCTTTTAAAGGTGCATACATGATGGAGTTTTTATCAATGACTGAGTCCTCGAACTGAATCTTACCGCTCACATAAGATTGCATGGCAGTCTGATTTTCACTGTTGTACTCAAGGTCTTTTACCGGCAACTCTCCGTAGCCCTTGTGGTCATGGGACAGCAGGAGATAATAGGTGAACGAAGGATACACTTCTCTTAATGTGGTAATGATTTCATCGAGCACAGCATCCATATCCATTGTCGAGTGGAATTTTTTCGTTACCCTGAATAATTGCTTATACCGTTTTTCTTCTTCCGTTGTCTCCGCAAGGGTGTGGATTTTTTTTATGAACAAAGCACACTCGTCAACAAGCCTTTCCAGAAGGCTGTCCGAAAGGCGCTCACCTGAAGCGCCATTCATTTGAATAGCACATAAATTCTTAACATTTCCCTTTGCATCTAGGACAAACGCTAAATCATATTGCGGGAGAAATTCTGGATTTTTTTTAAATGATTGTGGGGTTTCAGTCAGTTTGCCTATGAGACATTCCGGGAAATTACCCGTAATTTCCTCATTCAGATCGCTGCGGGTCGTGGCCTCAAGAATCATGCCATGCTCCCATTCCTCGCATCTATATAAATCGACCTCAGCTGCCTGGAGAAGTTCTTTTAGCAAAGTCAACATTTGCGAGAGGATGTCCGTGACAGACAATCTGCCCGTGCTGATTAATTCAAAGAACCTGCTTTTCAATTCCAATATTGTTTCCCGTTCTACCAATTCTTCCATATGTATCACCTGTTTTAAAATCACTTCACAGCGATTTGTAAGTAGCTGTTTTACAGGCAGCAGCCTGATTAAGAGAAAATGATTCATCACGTGGCAAGGCAATATCCAAATATTTGAAAAATAAAATAATTACTATTTATTATATCATAGACCTAGTAAAATAGTATGATATATAAACCAAAGTTTTCGGAAGAATTTCATCTTAAAAAGGCAATGACTTGAAATATCCCCTTGACTTTATTGGCACAGAAATTATATAATACTCTTTGTGTAAAATATCGCAGCCTATGTGATCTGCATGATGTATGTATTTTGTTCCTCAAACCTGGTTTGATGGTGTATCTCGTAACCCGCTGCTGCTAGGGCGAAGGTACATGAAAACAAAATACCCATGATGGTTAATCACAATCTGTTTTTATTTTACAAAATAAAAACTAAGGAGGAGTCATTCATGGCTCGTTATACCGGCCCAAGCTGGAAACTATCCCGCCGTCTTGGAATTTCACTAAGCGGTACAGGTAAAGAATTAGAAAAACGCCCTTACGCACCAGGTCCTCATGGTCCTAACCAGCGTAAAAAGCTTTCCGAATACGGATTGCAACTTCAAGAGAAGCAAAAGCTTCGTCACATGTACGGAGTTACTGAGCGCCAGTTCCGTAACTTGTTCGACAAAGCAGGCAAAATGCCTGGTAAGCACGGTGAAAACTTCATGATCCTTCTTGAAGCTCGCCTTGACAACGTTGTTTACCGTCTTGGTCTTGCTCGCACTCGTCGTGCAGCTCGCCAGTTAGTAAACCACGGCCACATCATGGTTGATGGCGCACGCGTAGACATCCCATCTTACCGCGTAGCTCCTGGCCAGACAATCACACTTCGTGAAAAGTCTCGCAACCTTGATGTAGTTAAAGAAGCAATCGAAGTAAACAACTTCGTACCTGACTTCTTGACTTTCGATGCAGACAAGCTAGAAGGAACTTTCACTCGTATGCCTGAGCGTTCTGAACTTCCAGCTGAAATCAACGAAGCTCTTATCGTTGAATTCTACTCTCGTTAATAGAGTGTTTGAAAAACCCCTGCCGATTTGGCCGGGGTTTTTTGTTTCATTTATTCCACCAACATTTCACATGAGCCAGCCTATTATATTCGGGTTGGTCGATATCTACTCAATTGTGGTCGATATATTTGAAAATCCGCCGATATTTTTGAAAGTATGGTCGATATATTTAAAAATCCGCTGATATATTTGCAAAAGTGGTCGAAAAAGTGAAAAACTGATTTCATTCTTATAGAAGAAACAGCCTCCCGGTATCCCAGGAGGCTGTTTTTATGATGTTCTCCGCATAAAACATCAAAATTAGCGAAAAACTCTAGTATTTAATCATAAAGTACTTCTTCTTGCCGCGGCGGACAATCGTAAACTGCCCTTCGATCTTATCGGCATCGCTTAGGACGTATGCTGTATCGGTTACGCGCTCTCCATTAAGGGAGACTGCACCATTTGATACATCTTCACGTGCCTGCCTCTTCGATGGCGAGATTTTGGCAGCCACCAGCAAGTCGACCAATCCTTGTTCTTCTTCCCCTTCTACTGTAAAAGAAGGAACATCTTTGAAGCCTTGTCTGATTTCGTCCGCACTCAGGTTTTTGATGTCGCCGCTGAAAAGTGCTGCGGAAATCCTGATTGCCTGTTGAAGGGCTTCTTCACCATGGATCATGCGAGTCATTTCTTCAGCAAGAGCTTTCTGTGCCTTGCGCAGATGCGGTTCTTCTTCAACTGCTTTTTCCAGAGCTTCAATTTCTTCCTTTTCGAGGAAAGTAAAGAACTTCAAGTATTTCACAACATCTGCATCGGCGGTGTTGATCCAGAACTGGTAGAACTCGTATGGAGAAGTTTTTTCAGGATCGAGCCATACTGCTCCGCTTTCTGATTTGCCGAACTTGGTTCCATCAGCTTTCGTTACAAGCGGAATCGTCATACCGTATGCCTTGGAGCCTTCTGCAGACATTTTACGGATCAGTTCAAGTCCGGTGGTAATATTGCCCCACTGGTCACTTCCGCCAATCTGCAGTTTGCAGTCATGCTTTTCGTATAAATGGAAGAAATCCATTGCCTGCAGGATGGTGTAGGTGAATTCTGTGAAGGAGATCCCTGTTTCCAGTCTTGAAGCGATCGTATCTTTTGCCAGCATGTAATTCACGCCGACATGCTTGCCGAAGTCACGCAGGAATGTCACTACATCCATGGAACCTGCCCAGTCGTAATTGTTGACCATCAGTGCACCATTATCGCCTTCTACGTCAAAAATTTTACCTAGCTGCTTCTTAATTCCATCAACGTTAATCTGTACTTGCTCCAGCGTTTGCAGTTTACGCTCCTCACTCTTGCCGCTCGGATCGCCAATCAATCCGGTTGCTCCGCCAACAAGGACGATCGGACGGTGGCCCGCATTCTGGAATCGGCGCAGTGTCAGGAATGGAAGAAGATGCCCGATATGCATGCTGTCAGCTGTTGGATCGACACCACAGTACAGTGAGATTTTCTCCTTTGAAAGCAGGTCCTTCATTCCCTCTTCATCTGTTTGCTGGTAGATAATCCCGCGCCACTCGAGGTCTTTCAATAATTCCATTTCTAATTCCTCCATTCAAAATATATTTCGTAACCGGATTTTTTGCGAAAATAAAAAACGCCCCTGCAATAAATGCAGGGGCGCTAAATGCGCGGTACCACCCGGCTTGAAAACTAAAATAAAAAGTCTTCCACTCCATAAAATAACGGTTAAACCGTCCGCGGCTACTATGAATCCAGTTCACTGCGGCGCTCGGGGAGGTAATTCATCCTTCTGTTTGTACCGGCTCACAGCGGCCGCCGGCTTTCTGGAACATGGACAGAAGCACTACTTATTCCCTTCAAAGCTTTTTGCTATAAAGTTAATAAAGCATTTTTACCATAAAGCGATATATGTTGTCAAATTCGACATAAGTTTTCAGAAAAATTAAGATTAGAGTCTATTCGACAGCTTGTTTATGCTATAATGTATGTGATTTTAGGGGGAATGATATGAATGCATGAAGGAAAACAGGCTTGGAAAGAGAAGCTTAAATCCTTTGGTGCTTTTTTTACGAATAAAAAGACCGTAAAAGGAGCCCGGATTACTTACTCGGTTGTCTGGAACATATTGCTTTTATTGATTATTGTACTGGTCCTCGGTGCGGGCTTTGCCGCAGGAACAGGGGCCGGGTATTTTGCATCCCTTGTCAAAGATGAACCAATCCGGCCATATGAAAATATGAAGAAGGATATTTACAACTATGAAGAAACATCGGATTTATATTTTGATAACGATGTTTATCTTGGCAAGCTCAGAACCGACCTTTACCGCGAGGAAGTAAAGCTTGACGATATGTCAAAGTATTTGGTCAATGCGGTCGTGGCAACAGAAGATGAGTATTTTTACGAGCATGATGGTGTCGTGCCTAAAGCGATCCTGCGTGCCCTTTTCCAGGAGGTCACAAACTCGTCGACATCCTCCGGGGGAAGCACACTGACGCAGCAGCTCATCAAGAACCAGATCCTGACGAATGAAGTTTCATTCGAGCGAAAAGCGAAAGAAATCCTTCTCGCCCTCCGCCTCGAAAAATTCTTCGATAAAAAAGAGATTCTCGAAGCTTATTTGAATGTCGCTACATTCGGCCGTAACGCGAACGGCAGCAATATTGCCGGTGTCCAGGCCGCAGCAAACGGGATTTTCGGAAAAGACGCGAAAGACTTGACTCTGCCTCAAGCTGCTTTCATCGCCGGACTTCCACAGAGTCCATTTGGCTACACGCCATTCAGCAGCGACCACGGCAAGCTTAAGGATCCTGCAGGACTTGAACCTGGCGTGTCGAGATACAAGACCGTCATCACAAGGATGCACGGTGCCGGCTTCATTTCCGATAAGGAGTTCAATGAAGCAATCAACTACGATATTACGAAAGACTTTGTGAAAGAGGTTCCAAGTGATAATACAGTTGAGGAATATCCATTCCTTACATTTGAAATCGAGAAACGCTCAATCGATATTTTGGCTAATCTTTTAGCTGAACGTGATGGCTATGAAGCCGACGATTTGAAAAAAGATGATGAATTGATGGCTGAATATGAGGCACTAGCCAACCGTGATCTTCGTCAGAACGGCTATAAGATTTACACAACCATCAATAAAGAGATTTATGAAAAAATGCAGGAAACTGCGAAAAATTATCCTTACTATGGAAGCGAAAAACCTCAGGAAGTTCCTGATCCTGATGATCCGGACAAAATGATGGTTGTCAAAGAACCTGTGGAAATCGGCGCTACTCTGATTGAAAACAAAACTGGCAAAATCATCAGCTTTGTCGGTGGCCGTAACTTTAAACGGGAACAGACGAACCATGCTACAAGGGCTCCAAGACAGAACGGATCGACGATGAAGCCGCTTCTGGTGTATGCTCCTGCAATGGAGCTCGGTAAATTGCATCCCGGTTCTGTTTTACCGGATGTTCAAGTATTTTTAAATGGAAAGGGCAAAGCGTGGCCAAATAACTATGACATGAGATACAGCGGTTTGACCTCTGCCAGACATGCTTTGATGAAGTCTTACAACGTACCTGCTGTCCTGGCCTATAAGAGCATCCTCGGCCAGAGACCCGCGAATTTCCTGGATAAGATGGGCTTTAGTAATCTGCAGCCTGATGACTATTCCAACTTATCGACTGCAATTGGTTCCCTTCGAGGCGGTGTTACTGTTGAAGAAAACACCAACGCATTCGGTACATTCGCAAACAACGGGAAATTCATTGATGCATATATGATTGAAAAAATCGTCGACAAAAATGGCGAAATCGTTTTCCAGCATAAATCTGAACCAGTCGATGTCTTCAGTCCGCAGACATCATATCTGACCATCGATATGATGCGTGACGTCATCAACCGTGGTACTGCCACCGCTGTAAAAGGAAGATTGAAATTTGGTTCTGACTGGGCTGGCAAAACAGGTACTGGACATGAGTATATTGATTCATGGTTTGTGGCAACCAATCCGAATGTCTCCTTCGGGGTATGGCTTGGTTACGATACACCTAAAGCACTCGAAAAAAGATATAAAGGACTTTCCTATGGCGTGCGTACTCAATACATCTGGGCTGACCTGATGAATGCGGCCTATGATGTCGATCCTAAGCTGGTCGATCCGGAAGAACGCTTCAAGATGCCTGGAGGTATTGTCAAACGATCTTATTGTGCCGTTTCCGGTTTGCTTCCTTCAAGTGCATGTTCGAAAGCAGGCCTTGTGGAGTCAGACTATTTCATAGCGAAATACGCACCAACGAAGGTTGATGACAGTTTGGTTGAAAATAAATTCGTTACTGTAGGAGACAAGCGCTATATTGCCCTTGATTCAACGCCAGCAGAGTTTACAGATACAGGTGTCATTTTGAACCCCGAATATATGGAAAGCTACATCGGCCATAAAATCGGGAATCCGCAGCAGTTGATCCCTAAAAAGGATGCCTGGAACAAAATACTCGTTGCGAATGATAAACTGAGTGAAAATGGCAAGACTCCAGCAGCGCTCGGAATCAAGCTTTCCGGAAAAACAATTGCCTGGGGCAAACACCCAGAAAATGATATTGTCGGCTACCGAATCTATAACAATAAGAAAAAAGTCGGCAGCATCAAAGCAGGAGAAAAACTGAGTTTCAATGCAGGAGACGGCGTATTCTATGTCACAGCTGTCGATATAGCTGGAAAAGAATCCGCGCCATCGAATATCATTGAAATTGGCAAAAAACCAGAACCTAAGGATCCTCCTAAGGACGACAAACCGAAGGATCCAAAACCGAAAGACCCGCCTCCAACCGATCCAAAACCAAAGGATCCTCCGAAGCCTCCACCACCTCCACCACCGCCTGGTGATGGTGATGGGACCGGCGGAGGAGACGGCGGCGATGGAACTGGAAACTAGCTATAAAGAAAAACACCGCGTCCAAATGGATGCGGTGTTTTCCTTATTAAGATGTAAAAAGAGCGTGAAACTTGTTCACGCTCTTTTTAACGGTTCAATTAATCTTCCATTGTAGACAGGTCGCCGGTTGGAAGGTCAAGTTCCCATGCCTTCAACACGCGGCGCATGATTTTCCCGCTTCGTGTCTTAGGAAGCTTATCGCGGAATTCGATTTCACGAGGTGCTGCATGTGCTGCAAGACCTTTTTTCACGAATTGGCGGATTTCTTCGATCAATTCGTCGGATTGCTCGTAACCGTCACGCAATGCGATGAACGCCTTGATGACTTCGCCGCGGACTGGGTCCGGCTTGCCGATGACACCTGCTTCAGCGACTGCAGGGTGTTCAACGAGCTTGCTTTCTACTTCAAATGGTCCGACACGCTCACCTGAGGTCATGATGACATCATCGATCCGTCCCTGGAACCAGAAGTATCCATCCTCATCCATGTATGCTGAGTCACCGGAAACATACCAGTCGCCAGGCATGAAATACGATTCATACTTCTGCGGGTTGTTCCAGATTGTGTGCATCATCGATGGCCAGCCTTTTTTGATTGCCAGATTGCCCATTCTGTATGGAGGCAGTTCATTTCCCTGGTCATCAACGATTGCCGCTTGAACACCTGGGATTGGCTTACCCATTGAACCAGGCTTGATTTCCATGCTTGGGTAATTACAGATCAGCTGTGCACCGGTTTCAGTCATCCACCAAGTATCATGGATGCGCAGGTTGAACACTTTCATTCCCCATCTGACTACCTCAGGGTTCAGCGGTTCACCAACACTCAGGATATGGCGCAGACAGCTCAGGTCGAATTTTTTCACGACCTCATCGCCCGCACCCATCAGCATCCTGAAGGCTGTCGGAGCACTATACCAGACAGTCACTCCGTACTCTTCGATCATCTTGTACCATGTCTCAGGATTGAAACGCCCGCCAATAATTACATTTGACGCTCCTGCAAGCCATGGTCCGAAGATTCCGTATGATGTCCCTGTTACCCATCCTGGATCCGCTGTGCACCAGTAGACATCCTCTTCTTTAAGGTCTAGAACCCATTTTGCGGTCTGGTAATGCTGGATCATCGCATTATGGACGTGCAGTACCCCTTTTGGCTTTCCAGTTGAACCGGAAGTGTAATGCAAAATCAGTCCATCCTTGCGGTCAACCCATTCGATATCCAGCTTTTTGCTTGCTTCAGAAAGCTTTTGTTTAAAATCAATATACCGATCATTAGCTTCCAGGTTGTCACCAACAAGAAGAATATGCTTCAAGTCTGGCAGCTCATCGACAGGAACACGTTCCAGCAGCTCAGGTGTCGTGACCAATACCTTTGCACCGCTGTCTTGAAGCCTGTCCCGGACAGCTCCCTCCATGAACGCTTCAAATAATGGGCCTACGATTGCACCCAGTTTTACCGCCCCGAGAACTGCAAAATACAGTTCTGGAGAACGAGGCATAAAGATAAATACGCGGTCCCCTTTTTCCACATCCGCGTATGTTTTAAATACGTTACCAGCTTTATTGGTAAGCTCCTTCATTTCTTTGAAGGTATATTTTTCCTTGCGCACCCCATCCTGATAATATAGCGCAATCTTATTTTTCCTGAAACTTTCTGCATGGCGGTCAATTGCTTCATATGCAATGTTGACCCTTCCTGTATCAGACCAGGAAAACTCTTTTTCAGCTTCACCCCAATCAAATTGGCCATGAAGCTCTTCATAATTTTTTAAGTTATGATTCCCTTGCGTCACTGGCAGCGCTTCCACTTTCATGTATCCATCCCCCTTGGCTTATTTATTTAAAATACATTATAGTATAAAAATTCGATTTTCTCAATTTTTAAAATATTAGTAGAAAAGAAAGTCTGGTTTCCCTGCCAGCTTTTTCTGCTGATAAAGTCCTTGTCTAAAAACAGAAAATTTTGTGAAAGCGCTTTTATTTGTTAGATTTTATGTATAATAGAATTATCGTTTTAATTGTTGACGGGTGGTGACTGAATGGAACATAAAAAGACTTATAACGCAAAAGAACTGAAGACTCCTCATGGCCGTTTGATCATTGAAGGCCCGATTTCTCCTGAAAAACTGGCAAGCTATGAATTCCACGAAGATTTGGTGGCTTTCCGGCCTCCAGCCCAGCAGCACAAGGCGCTGGTTGAGATTTCCGGTCTGCCTGAAGGACGGATCATTGTGGCTCGTTCAGGGCATATGATCGTCGGCTATGTAACTTATCTGTATCCAGACCCGCTTGAGAGATGGTCTGAGGGAAAAATGGAAGATTTGATCGAACTTGGTGCAATCGAGGTCATACCTGAATTTCGCGGGTGCTCAGTCGGCAAGAATTTGCTGATGGTTTCCATGATGGATGACGCGATGGAAGATTATATCATTATAACTACTGAATATTACTGGCATTGGGACCTGAAAGGAACAGGGCTCAATGTATGGGAATATCGAAAAGTCATGGAAAAAATGATGAATGCAGGCGGTCTTGTCTGGTACGCGACAGATGATCCTGAAATCAGTTCGCACCCGGCAAACTGTCTTATGGCACGGATTGGCAAGAGAATTCCCCCTGAATCTGTGCAAAAGTTTGACCAACTGCGGTTCATGAACCGTTTTATGTATTAAAGCTTAAAAGATACCTCATCAGTCAAGGAGGAAGGAATTATGATCGTCGAGGAAATTATGAAAAAGAACGTCACGACGCTTTTTCCTGAAGATACCATTGCAGCCGCGATCAAACTGATGGCGGAAAATAAAATTCGGCATATTCCCATCGTGAATAAGGACCACGCAGTGATCGGACTCGTTTCCGATCGCGATATCAAGGATGCTGCCCCGTCGGTTTTCCACTGGGATGAACATAAGGGGGAGCTTGATAATCCGGTAAAATCAATTATGACCACAAATGTGATCACCGGGCACCCTTTGGATTTCGTCGAAGAAATATCAGCTGTGTTCTATGAACATAATATCAGCTGCCTTCCAATCATCAATGACAGGAAGCTGGTAGGTATTGTAACAGAAACAGATCTGCTGCATACGCTTGTAGAGCTTACAGGCGCCCACCAGCCCGGCTCCCAGATTGAAGTAAAGGTTCCCAACAAAGCAGGCATGCTTTGCGAGATAGCATCCTTGATCAGTATGCGGAAGGCAAATATCCAAAGTGTACTTGTCTACCCTGACCAAAAGGATGAGCGGTACAAAATCCTCGTTGTAAGGATTCAGACGATGAATCCAATCGCAGTGATCGAGGATCTGAAAAAAGCGGGACACCAAGTACTCTGGCCTAATCTCCCGGGTGTTTCATCATGACCGACCGCTCTGTGTTTGTCTTTTCAGACGAGCTGCTGAACTACCGGTTCAGCAGCAACCATCCTTTTAACCAGATGCGGTTGAAGCTTACGCTGGATTTATTGCGTAAAATCGGCGCAATTGAGGACAGTCAGATTGTTGCGCCACGGATGGCCACGGATGAGGAACTTCACCTCGTCCATGATCCCAATTTTGTAAACGCTGTTAAGCTTGCCGGCCAGGGAAAGCTTAAAGCTGAAACCGCGGAAGGATATGGACTGGGAACGGAAGACACGCCGATTTTTGACAATATGCATGAAGCAAGTGCTTTGCTTGTTGGCGGCACGCTGACGGCAGTGGATTATGTGATGAACGGAAAGGCTGATCATGCTTTGCACCTAGGCGGAGGCCTTCATCATGGGTTCCGCGGCAAAGCTTCGGGCTTCTGCATTTACAATGACAGTTCTGTTGCGATTAAATACCTGCAGAAAAAATACAATGCACGGGTATTATATATCGATACCGATGCCCATCACGGCGATGGCGTTCAATGGTCATTCTATGATGACCCGAATGTATGCACATTATCGATCCATGAAACCGGCCGCTATCTTTTCCCCGGTACAGGCAATGTGAATGAACGCGGGCAGGGCAAAGGCTACGGGTATTCTTTCAATATCCCGGTCGATGCTTTCACAGAGGATGACTCATGGCTTGATGCCTATCGAACATCACTGATTGAAATAGTCGAATTCTTCAAGCCTGATGTCATTCTGACGCAAAATGGTGCGGATGCCCACTATCTTGATCCATTGACCCATCTGTCGGCAACGATGAAAATCTATCGGGAAATTCCCAAGCTTGCCCATGAGGTTTCCCATAAATATTGCAGTGGCAAGTGGATTGCGGTTGGCGGCGGAGGCTACGACATTTGGCGCGTGGTACCAAGAGCCTGGTCACTGATCTGGCTTGAGATGATTGAAAACTCAAACTGTTATGGCAGTTTGCCGCAGGAATGGATCGATGAATGGAAGGATCAGGCACCTGTTGAATTGCCGCTTGAATGGGATGATCCAGAAAACTTATACCCGCCAATCCCGCGAAAACCGGAAATTACAGAAAAGAATGCCCAGACAGTCGAGAAAGCATTATATCCAATCCGCTCTAATAAAAAATCAGAAACTGTGTAAGTGCGAAACCGGGTGTTTGTATCCCGGTTTTTTGTTTTACAGAAGGGAGATATGCTGCAGGCAAGGTCGACATTTCGAGTTGGTCGAAAAAACTTGAAATGTGGTCGAAAAAACCGAAAATGTGGTCGAATTAATTTGAAAAGTGGTCGAAAAAACTGAAAAAGTGGTCGAATTAATTTGAAAAGTGATCGAATTAATTCAAAAAGTGGTCGGCTTACTTTAAATTGTAGGCGTTAAGGTTAAATAAAAGCAGCCGAGACTTTCATTGGTTAGTGCTGTATCAGAAGATTTGGCAGTATTTTTTTATATCACGTTGGATTTCATCTTTTATAAGAGGATTTCACGTAATTTTGCTAAAAAAGCCCCTTGCATTTGCTGCAAGAGGCTGCTCAGATTATTTCGTTGAATCCCTGTTTTCGATCCGGTGTGGCAGGACGACGATATTCTCATCCACTTTTTCTTTGTTCATGTATTTCGTCAATAAGCGCATGGCAACTGCTCCGATATCGTATAAAGGCTGGACAACCGTTGTAAGCTGAGGGCGTACCATTAATGTCAATCTTGTATTGTCCGAAGCGATTACTTCGAAATCTTTTGGAACGCTGTATCCTCGGTCAAAAGCACCGTGGATGACCCCAAGTGCCATTTCATCCGACCCGACCAGGATTGCTGTTGGCTTCTTGTCGAGCTCGAGGATTCTTTCAATTGCCTCGAGACCTGAATCATACGTATAATCTCCCTCGACCACAAGCTCTTCGTTATACTGAATTCCTGCGTCTTTTAATGCACGCTTGTATCCTTCAAGCTTTTTATCCTTGTTGATTGGCTCCAGCTGCGGCCCAATCACGAATGCAATTTCCTTATGGCCTTTTTCTACAAAAGTAGAAACTGCATCGAATGTCGCCTGCTCATAGTCGATATTTACAGATGGTATTTCACCTGTTTCCTCGATTGAGCCTGCGAGGACGATTGGCACTGGTGACTTTTTGAATTCCTCAACATGTTCTTCCTTAATATTGCCACCCATGAAAACAATTCCATCAACTTGTTTGCCAAGCATAGTGTTCAGCAAATGCAGCTCTTTTTCAATGTTTTGGTCAGAGTTGCTCAAGATAATATTGTATTTATACATTGTAGCAATATCTTCGATTCCCCTTGCCAGCTCCGCAAAAAACGGGCTTGCAATATCGGGAATGATTACGCCGACAGTTGTTGTCTTTTTGCTTGCCAGTCCGCGTGCAACCGCATTCGGACGGTAGCCAAGACGGTCAATGACCTCCATGACTTTCTTTCTTGTTGCTGGCTTAACATTCGGGTTTCCATTGACAACACGTGAAACCGTTGCCATTGAAACGTTCGCTTCCCGTGCAACATCATATATTGTAATATTCATCTATTTCACTCCTTAAGGTAATAAACGGCACTTTTCGCTTAGTTTACAGCAAAAATTGAAACTATAATCATTTTTTGAGTTTGTGATTATATGTACAAGTTTAATTATGTTATTAATCATACGATATCCACAACAATCCCGCAATCTGAACATCTTATTTTTATATATTTTTATTGCGATCTGGATATTGTCTTCTTTTTAAGTTACCCCTAATTGCTCATGAAAAAAACCTTCCTTTTTAAAGGAAGGTTTCTTAAACTTTACACTCTTACAAATGGAGTGGATTTTAATCCCTCTAAAAATTCATCAAACTGTTTAAGATCCATTTGCTGTGCGTTGTCGGACAAAGCGACTGCTGGATCTGGATGCACCTCTGCCATGACGCCATCTGCTCCGATTGCCAGTGCGGCTCTAGCTGCCGGCAGCAATAAATCCCTTCTGCCAGTTGAGTGGGTAACGTCCACCATGACCGGCAGATGTGTTTCCTTTTTCAGGATAGGCACTGCGGAAATATCAAGCGTATTCCGGGTAGCTTTTTCATATGTCCGGATTCCGCGCTCGCATAGAATGATTTGGCCATTTCCCTGTGCCATGATGTATTCAGCGGCATTAATGAATTCTTCAATCGTAGCGGCAAGCCCGCGTTTTAATAAAATCGGCTTGTTCACTGCCCCTGCTGCTTTAAGAAGCTCGAAGTTTTGCATATTGCGGGCACCGATCTGTATGACATCCAGATAATCCACGGCAATTTCAATGTCAGCAGGTGTGACGATTTCACTGATGACAGCTAGATCATACTCATCCGCAACTCTTTTTAAAATCTTCAGTCCTTCGACACCTAATCCCTGGAAGTCATAAGGTGAAGTCCTTGGTTTAAAAGCACCGCCGCGAAGCAACTTGAAGCCTTTCGCTTTAACCGCTTCCGCCACTGTGGCTACTTGTTCATATGACTCGACTGAACATGGACCGAAAACAAAGTCCGGAGTTCCATCGCCAATTTTCAATCCTTTAATATCTATTATCGTATCTTCAGGCTTTTTCTTCCTGGAAACAAGAAGAGCTTTGCGGTGGTCATCTGATTGAAGTTCAAGTCCGGCTTTGAAAATTTCCTTGAAGATATGCTCAATCGTGGAATTTTCAAAAGGCCCATTATTGCTTTCCTTGATCAAATCGAGCATTTCTCGTTCACGAACAGGGTCATAACGATAGACGCCCTGTGTTTCTTTTGCACGGCCAATTTCCTGGACGAGCAGGGCTCTTTCATTAATTAATGAGAGAAGCTCTAAATTCAATTCATCCACACGATTCCTAAGCTGGTCAAGATTTTTTGTCATTTTCCTTCCCGTCCTTTCGAAATTCATTTTAGCCCTACCTTTAAGAATCATCAAGAAAAGAACACCAGGTTCTTTTAATGCCAGGATGAGAAACAGTGATCACCTGAATCTTCTTTATAGCGATAGAGTTGTATGGTGCTTTTTTAATATCGTCGGCTTTCTGGAGCCCTGGCCTAAAGCAAAGGCATCAGAGACCGATAATATTAAGAGGGCCTTATGTAAAGAGCCTCATGTACTGTGGTTAAGCTATACAATATAATAAAAGTAATTATATCTGAAAAAAATATCGTTGTCACGCATTTTTCTTTAATAATTAAACGCTTTTAAGCGATAAAGCATCATATGATACTTTAAGTTAGAGGGTGCACGAATTTGCAAGTTAATAATAAACTTTTTGCGTTAGATATCGGGACGCGTTCCGTAGTGGGAATCATCCTGGAAGAAACTGATGGACATTATGAAGCAATCGAAATCATAATCCGTGAACACAAGGATCGAGCGATGCTGGACGGCCAGATCCATGACGTCCTCTCCGTATCAGACATCATTTCTGAAATCAAAGAAGAATTGGAAGTTACACATGGCCCGTTAACCAAGGTTTGTGTGGCTGCAGCCGGCCGCGCCTTGAAAACAGAACGTTCAAAAGCAATTATCGATATTTCTGGCAATCCGATGTTTTCGAAGCAAGATATCCTCCATCTTGAACTAAGTGCTGTCCAGCTTGCACAAGCTGCCGTAGCTGGAGAAAAAAGCAATGATCTGGGGCATCACTATTATTGTGTCGGATATTCTGTGCTTTATTACCAGCTTGATGGAGAAGTAATCGGGAGCCTGATCGATCAGCGCGGATCAGAGGCTTCTGTTGAAATCATTGCAACCTTCCTTCCTAAAGTGGTCGTGGAGTCACTGCTTGCCGCTTTGGATCGGGCTGGTCTGGAGATGGACGCCCTGACACTCGAACCGATTGCCGCAATCAATGTATTGATACCTGCTTCAATGAGAAGATTGAACGTTGCCCTCGTTGATATCGGTGCGGGGACATCAGATATCGCGCTCACGGATTCAGGGACTGTAATCGCGTATGGAATGGTGCCAGTTGCCGGAGACGAAATAACTGAAGCTGTCAGCGATGAATTCCTGCTCGACTTCCCTCTTGCTGAAAAAGCAAAGCGGGAGCTGCTCGAAAATGAATCCATTACCATTACCGACATACTTGGGTTCGAGACTGTCATCAGCAAAGAGGAAGCGATCGAAAGGATCACCCCTGCGATTGACCGCCTGGCAGAAACGATTGGTGATGAAATCCTGAGATTGAATAACGATAAATCACCAAAAGCAGTCATGCTTGTCGGTGGGGGCAGCCTGACACCTGATTTGACCAGAAGGCTTGCAAACAAGCTGAACCTGCCGGACAACAGAGTTGCCATCCGAGGTCTTGATGCCATCTCATCTGTTTCATTTGCGAGCCATATCACGAAAGGACCCGAGCTTGTCACGCCAATCGGAATCGCGATTGCGGCAAGACAATCCCCTGTCCAGTATCATACGGTATACGTGAATGGACAGCCGGTGAGGCTTTTCGAAGTCAATAAATTGACCGTAGGAGACTGTCTGCTGGCCGCAGGCATCAAAATGAATAAGCTGTACGGCAAACCGGGACTTGCGATGATTGTCAGCCTGAATGGCAAGAATGTGACCATACCCGGCAAACATGGGCAGCCACCTGTTTTACTGAAAAATGATATACCTTGTACTTTTGATGATCAGGTGGATGGAGGCGATCAGCTGACTGTCGAGAAGGGTCAGGATGGTGTCAGAACAGCGCTGACACTCGAAGATTTGATTGGAGAGTTTCCTGCCAAAACTATCATCCTCAATGGAGAAAGGTATGAAATAAGGTCAAAATTGACCTGCAATGGCCTGCGTGTCCCGATTTCACAGCAAGTTGCCGACAGGGACGAAATCAGCTTTGAGATGGCAGACACAATTGAAGACGCACTGAAGGAACTCAATCAGGCAGAAATCCTTAGGGATACACGCCCTTTCTATGTCAAGATTGACGGGAAGGAACAAAAGATTGCGGAGTTCATGAGAAAAATTCATGTGAATAATGTGCCAGCCAGCCTGAATAATAAATTTGACCACCTTGATACGATACGCTTTGAAAAGGGAACAGAACCCACACTCCGAAGACTTACAGAGTTACTTGGCATACGGGCGATGGACACTATGCCTATCTTCTTTAATGGACAGCAGATCCAGCTGGAGCACGAAATAACAGCGTTCGTCAGGGAAGGTACCAGGATTGGGATGGACGAGCAAATCTTTAACGGAGACCAGATTACTACAAAACAAAAAGAGGTGCAGCCATTCATATTCCAGGATGTTTTCAATTTTGCCCAAATCGATATTCCCAAGGAGACACGCGGATTCACTTTGTTGAAAAACGGTGATAAAGCAGCGTTTGACGATTGTCTTGCACCAGGGGACGAGTTAAATATCACTTTTGAAAATCCGGTCAGTATAAAGTAAAAAACATCCTTTCGGATGTTTTTTTACTTTAGATTCTCTTCTTTTGCCGCAGACAGCGATTTTGCCGTGATTTTAAAGTGAGAAGCATGCCAAGCGACATCAGAATTGACAAATAGAATAGCCTGTGGCGATTCATGCTTAACATGGAATTTCTCGGCAATATGGTTTGATAGATCGCGGGAATCCTGGACAGTTAAATAATATAATTGGCCGTTGCTTTTTTGCTCGAACTTGGCAAACTCATCATACCCAGCTGCGCTGATTGGACAGGTTGTGCTGTGCTTCAGCATGAAGAACGTTTCACCGGAATCGACAAGCTTATCGAATTCTTCAATGGAATTAATTTTTTGCATCCTACTCTCTCCTTTTTCATGGCTCTGATCGCTTTGCCTATTTATCATTCCTGATGATTCGCGAATACTTTGCAGAACGTTGAAGTGATTATCTATGCGAAAAAAGCTCTTTAAATAAAAATAAACGGTGAAGTAATCTTACCACTTCACCGTTTACAAGACAAACTTACTGATTCAGTTTGCTTTCTGTTTCATCAAAAGCCTTTTGTGTTTCTTCAAGCTTTTTCTGAATTTCTTCTCCAGTGGCCGTATGCGTATTATCCATGGAGCTTGTCTCTGCCATGGAAGTTGGCACTTCCTGCAGCGGGTCTTCCTCGGAAACAGAAGAAGATGTTCCGTCCTGGTTTTTCATGTCCTTCACTTTGTTAACAAGATTAGAAGACTGCTGTGTCACAGTTTCTTTTAGCCCGCCTGCCTTCTCCTTCGCTACAGAAGCGAGATCCACGCCTTTGGTTTTAAGTGTTGAAGTTTGCTCATTGAGCGATCCACGCAACTCTTTCCCTGACTTCGGAGCCAGCAATAATGCCGCGATTGCCCCGGCAAGGCCGCCAACAATCGCACCAGTAACAAAATCTCTGGAATTGTTGTTATTACTGTTACTGTCCCTCATTGATCCATTAACATCATATTGACTTTGTTCCCTGTTCATTTTATCTCCACCTTTCATTAATACCTAACACGTTCTCTTTGCCTCGCTACCATCTGTTCGCCTTCCATTTGATGGTCAATTCGTGCTGTTTTTTTTGACTGCCACTTGTCCTTCAACTCAAGGAATACATTGCTCCACTGAACAACCTGTGAAATCTTGTCCTTATTCCTGTCAATCTGAAGGTCAACCATTGTTTGAACATTATGGATCGATTGGTTGAATCTCTGAACAGAATTTCCTACATCCTTCACAGCATTAATGACACCGTTCAAGCTCTCAGATTTTCTGGAAATATCGTCAGCCAAATTGTTTGTTTTATGCAGAAGCTCCGTTGTTTCTCGAGTCACACCATCCAACTGCTTCTCCAGGCCATCAAGCGTGCCTGACACACTGTCTAAAGTTGTTTGCAAAGATTTTAGAGTTTTGGATAATGAAACTACCAAAACTAAGAATGCGATTGCTATTACCGCAACACTTAAATACAAAATAATTTCCACTGTTGAACACCTCCGTTAGCATATGTACATTTTACCCAGCATAAGGCGACGTAAACCACCTTGTCCATTAACTATTTCAATAGACACATCCCCTTTTCCTTCCTCTCTTAGCATATCTTTCTACAACATAAAATTCCAGTTAAGTGATTATATATATTTAAGTTTTGCAGGAAGATAATATGGTTAAAAAGTGAGATTTCTTGCATTGCTGATAGCTTTTTGGGCATCCCTGTTTGAGGTGCGAAGCAGAATTTAACAGGTTTTCTCATATATCTGCTCAACCTGTCAAGATTCCATGCCTTTTTTGACAGCTTTTCCACTTTCCCTGCTCAACCTGTCAAAATCCCATGCTTTTCTTGACAGCTTTTCCCACTCAACCGCCCAACTTGTCAAGATTCCATGCTTTTTTTGACAGCTTTTCCTCTTCACCAGCCAAACCTGTCAAGATTCTCTGCTTTTTTTGACAGCTTTTCCCCTTCACACGCTCAACCTGTCAAGATTCCATGCTTTTCTTGACAGCTTTTCTCCTTAACCAGCTCAACCTGTCAAGATTCTCTGCTTTTTTTGACAGCTTTTCCTCTTCACCAGCTCAACCTGTCAAGATTCTCTGCTTTTTTTGACAGCTTTTCCCCTTCACCCGCTCAACCTGTCAAGATTCCATGCTTTTTTTGACAGCTTTTCCTCTTCACCCGCTCAACCTGTCAAGATTCCATGCTTTTTTTGACAGCTTTTCCTCTTCACCAGCCAAACCTGTCAAGATTCTCTGCTTTTTTTGACAGCTTTTCCCCTTCACACGCTCAACCTGTCAAGATTCCATGCTTTTCTTGACAGATTTTCTCCTTAACCAGCTCAACCTGTCAAGATTCTCTGCTTTTTTTGACAGCTTTTCCTCTTCACCAGCTCAACCTGTCAAGATTCTCTGCTTTTTTTGACAGCTTTTCCTCTTCACCAGCTCAACCTGTCAAGATTCTCTGCTTTTTTTGACAGCTTTTCCCCTTCACCCGCTCAACCTGTCAAGATTCTCTGCTTTTTTTGACAGCTTTTCCTCTTCACCCGCTCAACCTGTCAAGATTCCATGGTTTTTTTGACAGCTTTTCTCCTTAACCAGCTCAACCTGTCAAGATTCCATGCTTTTTTTGACAGCTTTTCCTCTTCACCCGCTCAACCTGTCAAGATTCCACGCTTTTCTTGGCAGCTTTTCCACTTTTCCTGCCCAACCTGTCAAGATTCCACGCTTTTCTTGGTAGCTTTTCCACTTTTCCTGCCCAACCTGTCAAGATTCCATGCTTTTCTTGACAGCTTTTCCGCCTATCCAACTCAACCTGTCAAAATAAACTGCTGATTCTGACAGCTTCCCTCCTTCTCGAGTCCAACCTGTCAAAATCCCATGCTTCTTTTAACAGATGTTTCCCTTTACCAATCCAAACTGTCAGAACTCTTGAAAGGAATTGAGCACAAATTTCGGCGTTTCGGTTACAATATGATTATGTGTTAAATTTTACATACTTAGGAGTGATTCATTTGAAAGACCCACGTATACAGAAGCTGGCGAAAAACCTGATCAATTACTCTGTCAAGCTTCAAAAAGGAGAAAAAGTCCTGATTGAGAACTTCGGCCTTCAGTGTGAGCTTGTTACGGCCCTTGTAAAAGAAGCCTACGAGGCTGGCGGTTATCCCTTCGTATCCTTGAAGGACCACCAGGTGGACCGGGCGCTGCTTATGGGTGCTCAGCAGGAGCAGTTTGATATGATTGCTGACTTTGAAGCCAATGTAATGAGTAAAATGGATGCGTACATCGGGCTGCGTTCTGGAGATAACATCAACGAGCATGCTGATGTCCCGGCAGACAAAATGAAAATCCATGGCAGTACAGTCGGCAAAAAAGTCCATCGGGATATTCGCGTTCCAAAAACGAAATGGGTTGTCCTACGCTACCCGAACTCAGCAATGGCACAGCTTGCTAAAATGAGCACGGAAGCTTTCGAGGACTTCTATTTCGATGTCTGCAACCTCGATTATGGCAATATGGACAAGGCAATGGACAGCCTTGCAGAGCTGATGAATCGCACAGACAAGGTAAGAATCACTGGATCAGGGACAGACCTGACTTTCTCCATCAAGGATATCCCGGCAGTTAAATGTGCCGGCGAGCTGAACATTCCAGATGGCGAAGTTTATACAGCACCTGTACGCGATTCGGTCAATGGTGTGATAACATACAATACTCCTTCCCCTTACCAGGGTTTCACCTTTGAAAATGTGAAGCTGACCTTCAAGGATGGAAAAATCGTGGAAGCGACTGCGAATGATACAGATCGCATCAACAAGATTTTCGATACCGACGAAGGAGCAAGGTATGTTGGAGAATTTGCGATTGGCGTGAATCCATACATCCTCCACCCGATGCAGGACATCCTGTTCGATGAAAAAATCGATGGAAGTTTCCACTTCACACCAGGACAATGCTATGATGATGCATTCAATGGCAATCATTCCAACATCCATTGGGATATGGTCAATATTCAGCGTCCAGATTACGGCGGCGGAGAGATCTATTTCGATGATGTCCTGATCCGAAAAGACGGCCGATTTGTCATTCCGGAATTGGAAGGCTTGAATCCCGAAAACCTAAAATAACAACAAAAAAGGATGCGGCTCACTTGGCCGCATCCTTTTTTAGTATCAGTAAGTATTAATTTTTTTCTTTGAGAATTGTCCAGCTCCAGCGTCTAGCCCCTCGAGACGCTTCGGTCCTGCCAATGAAGTCAAAGAACGACTTCACTGTCAGGCCCTCCAGCGTTTGTCGGGGCTGACCAAGGCGCTTACGCTTTTCGCGTTACACTTGCAATTGTTTTTCATATGCTTCCTGGAACTTCTGGATATCGCCTGCACCCATAAACAGGATGACTCCATTGTCATGCTCCTTCAGCAATGTTGTATCATCTTCTGTGATGATTTCAGCGTCATCGATTTTATCTTTAAGATCCGTAATCGATAGTTTTCCATGAATCTCACGGGCTGAGCCGAAGATTTCGCAAAGATAAACCTTATCTGCCTTGTTTAGGCTTTCGGCAAACTCATTCAGGAATGCCTGTGTCCTTGTAAAGGTATGCGGCTGGAATACAGCAACAATTTCACGATCCGGATACTTTTGCTTTGCCGCATCGATTGTTGCTTTGATTTCTGTCGGATGGTGTGCGTAATCATCAATGATGATCTGGTCGGCAACCTTCTTTTCAGAGAATCTTCTTTTAACCCCTTCGAAGGTTTCAAGCTGTTCCTGGATGACCTTTGAGTCGATGTTCTCATAATGGCATAATGCAATGACACCAAGTGAGTTCAGCACATTATGGTCTCCAAATGCCGGAATCGAGAACGTGTCATAGAACGTATTCCGGACAAAGACATCAAAGGTAGTCCCACTTGTTGATTTAATGATATTCCGGGCCTGGAAATCATTTTCCTCCCCAAAGCCATAAAATACGACTGGCACCTTCGCCTGGATTTTTTGAAGCTGTTCATCGTCACCACATGCGAAAATACCCTTTTTGACCTGCCATGACATCTCCTGGAAAGCCGAGAAGACATCCTCGATATTGGCGAAGTAATCCGGGTGGTCGAAATCGATATTCGTCATGATCGCGTAATCAGGGAAATAGGATAGGAAATGGCGGCGATACTCACAGGCCTCAAATACAAAGTATTGAGCATCCTTATCACCTTTCCCGGTTCCATCACCAATCAGGAAGGATGTTGGTTTGGCACCCCTCATTACATGCGCAAGCAAGCCTGTAGTCGACGTTTTGCCATGTGCCCCTGTAACCGCCACACTCGTGAAGTTCTGCATAAAATCACCAAGGAAACGGTGGTATCTGATGATCGGAAGGCCGAGTTTCATTCCTTCCTGAATTTCTTCGTGGGTATCCGGATAGGCATTGCCGGCAATGATTGTCATCCCGGGCTGTATATTTTCCTTATTAAACGGAAGGATCTTTATTCCAGAATTCTCAAGGGCAACCTGGGTAAAAAAGTGCTTGTCATAATCGGAGCCCTGTACCTGATAATCCATATCATGGAGAACTTGAGCCAAAGCACTCATTCCAGACCCCTTTATACCTACAAAATGGTAAATAGTCATATAAAGAACCTCCAACAACGTCTGTATGTAACACAGTATATGACAGATATCCTGTTTTGCTCATTTAGCCTGTCTCCCTTAAGAAACTGCCGCACGAGCCAACTTAATCTTATCTATCTTATCTCTCATGTATTGAATCATTATAACATCATTACTGTAAATTACACAGTTTCATTCTTATTTCAAAATTATTATAGAAAATGGCAACGTGGATAAATGCACTTTTTCCCTAAGTGAGTTTCTTTTAAACTTCTGTGCCGCGATTAGAATTCAACTTTTTCAAGACGAGGGTTGGGCCTGAACCTTCTCCCAGATTTCGCCTGATGTTTTCCATTCAGCATCACATTGTCACCGGTAAAACCAATCTTCAATTTTAAAAGGCTGCCGCCTACTCCATACATGTCGACTGGAACATTATGCTTTTCGAACTCAAGGATCCTTTTTTCACTGAAGCCGCCGCTGACGACAATTCTCACATGATGAAAACCTTCATCATCAAGTGCTTTCCTTAAGGCGAAAATCAATTCAGCATTCACACCGCGAGGATCAAACGTTCCAAGCAGATGCTGGTTCCTGAGGAAATACTGGTCGATCATTGTACGAGAAGTGTCAACCCTTACTCCTTTTAACTTTTCCCCAAATTCCCTCGCGACTTTCAATGAATCTGTAACCGCGTCATTATTATAATCCACCAGAGCAATCAGATCATCTTGAGGAAATGTTTCATGATAAGCCTTGGTTGCTGCCAGGATATCACCGTCGAACATCTGGATTAAAGCATGAGGCATGGTTCCCATCCCCTGCTTGCCCCACCATTCGTTCATCGCGTGTGTGGCCTGTGCTGTGGCTCCTCCAATGTAGGCAGCATACCCATCTCCGGCTTGTGTCGTATAATGATCATCACGGTCCCCCATGAAAATCACCGGCTTTTGCTTGCCTGAATGGCTTGCAGCCTTGACGACATTATAAACATTCGTTGCTACAGATGTCCTTCTGGCCAGGATGCCGTCAATGATTCCTTCAAGATAACCGAAACTCTGGTAAGGACCTGTAATGGTCAGGACCGTTTCGAATGGAGAAATTTTATCTCCATCCTTAAGTGAGTAAATCTCAAGTTCCTCAGGATGGTCGGCAAATGTTTTTACCAGGGCGATGACTTCATCTGTCCCGCACAGGACTGCCTCATCTTTTTGAAAAAATTGCATGGTGATGATATTGTCTTCCTGATATTTCTTCACTAGCTCTTGAGTCTTGAGAAAATACACGGCTGAAAACCAGCCATCCCGGATCCTTTCATCAAACTTAAATGTATGATTGGTCAGGCGGCTGATTTTCCCCTGCATTTTCAATTCAATTTCTTTCATCCAAAAAGCTCCTTCAATAACAACCCAACTTCTATATCAGTTATTCCTTATTATAAGTACATGCTAATAAAGAATACCATTTATTAATTGAATGTACTAGTTTCCTGGAGGGACTCAAGGTCCGAAGCCGTAATAAGGACGTCCCTTGGCTTGCTTCCCTTGCCTTCAGAAATGAACCCTTGCTGCTCCATCATCTCAATCAGTCTTGCCGCACGGTTATATCCGATTTTGAAACGGCGCTGGACACTTGAAGTAGAAGCGCCTCCCTGATCGATGACAAATTCGCATGCTTCATAAAAGAGTTCATCTTCGTCTTCAGTCACCTGGGCTTTTTTCAGCAGTTCATCCTGTTCAAACAAATATTGCGGGTCCCGCTGCTCCCTGACAAAAGCAACAATGTCATCAATTTCATTGTCCGTAACGAATGTACCCTGCAGACGGAATGGCTTGGATGAACCATTTTCAAGGAACAGCATATCTCCGCGGCCGAGAAGCTTTTCGGCTCCGCTGATATCAATAATTGTTCTTGAGTCCACCTGTGAGGAAACAGAGAACGCTATTCTTGTTGGGACATTCGCTTTAATCAATCCTGTAATGACGTCAACAGATGGACGCTGTGTCGCAATGATTAAGTGAATACCGCAGGCACGCGCTTTTTGGGCAATCCGGCAAATCGCCTCTTCGACATCACCAGGAGCCATCATCATCAAATCTGCCAGCTCATCGATGACAATGACGATATACGGAAGCTTATCAGAAAACCTGCGATGCTTCTCGGCAAGTTCATTGAACCTGCTGATGTCACGGACACCTGTATGTGCGAACAATTCGTAACGGCGTTCCATTTCCTCAACTGCCCACTTGAGCGAGGCTGTCGCTGCTTTTACATCAGTGATGACCGGGCTTACCAGGTGAGGAATTCGGTTGTAAGGTGCCAATTCAACCATTTTCGGGTCAATCAGCAGCAGCTTCACCTCATCTGGATGGGCCTTATAAAGCAAACTGACCAGCATCGTGTTGATGCAGACACTCTTTCCTGACCCGGTCGCACCGGCAATCAATCCGTGCGGCATCTTTTTCAGGTCAGTGACGATTGGATTTCCGGCTATATCAAGTCCCAGAGCAACCGACAACGGAGATTCAAGATCCATAAACCCTGCTGACTGCAAAATCTCACTCAATAATACCGGTCTGCTCGTATGGTTCGGCACCTCGATCCCAATCGTGTGCTTCCCAGGTATCGGCGCTTCAATCCGGATATCCTTTGCCGCAAGGCTTAGCTTGATATCATCTGATAGATTGGTAATTTTATTGACTTTCACTCCAGGTTCGGGCTGTACCTCAAATCTGGTAACAGATGGTCCCTGCGTCACGTTGACCACTCTTGCACCAACATTGAAATTCCTCAGAGTTTCATTGAGCATATGTTCCTGTTCTGCAAGCCATTCCGGGTCTGGAGCCTTGAACACAGGCGGATTCAACAAATCAAGCGGAGGGAAGTCATATACCGCTGCCGGATGGACTTCAGAAGGACCATCCGAAATTCGGCCTGCTTTTTCTTCAGCCATAACCGAAGGTGGTGCCAACTCTTCCGCCGGCTGGCTTGTATGCATTTTTACCCCTTGTGCTTCTTGTACTGGCACTGTGACCACTTTCTCCTGTGCTGCTGGTTCTGCATTACGTTCGAACGACTGTGCATCCGTCCTTGTCTCGACTGGATGTGTCTCACGTTCGAACGACTGAGCATCAGCACTTCCCTCGACTGGCTGTGCCTCACGCTCGAATGACTGAGCAACAACGCTTCCCTCGACTGGATGTGTCTCACGCTCGAACGACTGAGCAACAGCGCTTCCCTCGACTGGATGATTTCCCTGCGTGACACTGTTCGCAGAAGAGGTCACAACTAATGAAGATTCCTCAGTTTCTGCCTCTGGATGGACTTCGTTCATTTCTTCAGTTGGCTGCTTTTGTGCATCAGCTTTTCGGCCATCTGTCATGAAAGAAGGATATTTAGACATATTGCGTGCTTCCCATTTCCTTTTATCCTGCTTAAGCATGAGGACATTGAAAGGAAGCTGCCTTTTCGGTTCTGCTGTTTTTTCCTCCTCCTGCTGGAGGTCTTGATCCGTTACAGGCTCTTCGGATGAGTTCTCAGATAGAAGAGTTTCCTCTTCTTCATAAGGCTGAACTGTCTCAGTGTAAGAAATCGCCTCTTCTGCTGTGTTTGCCTGAGGGACATTTTCTTGTTTTGCCTCTGCGAAGGTTTGATGATCCTTCTCTTTAGGATTTTCAGATGATGGAGCAGTCAGCTCTATCGCTCCCTGTACTTTCTCAGCATCATCCTCATGATGTACGAATACTTCTGACTCTTCACGAACCACTGCCGACACATGTTCGTTTTGACGAGGAGCCAGTACATCTGTAAGTTCATTGACCGCTACGGATTCAGCCGGGAGTTTAACGTCTTCTTCAAGTTCATTCCCTTTTGCGAAAACTTGATGATCGTTCACTTCACCACGAAGGATTACATCAAGTGCTTCTGTTTCGAGATTGAATTGAGCAATTTCATCCTCTATTTCAGGTGTCTTGATGTCCTGGGTTTCTGCAAGATCATCTTCTATGTAGTGATCTTGCTCCAGAAGTTTTCCCTGCATTTCAATCTGGGCTGGCTGTTCTAGCAGGACGCCTTCCTGCTTTTCAATTTGGTCTGCCTGCTCCAGCAGAACTACTTCCTGCTTTTCTATCTGGGCTGGCTGCTCTAGCAGAACTTCCTCCTGCTTTTCAATCTGGGCTGGCTGCTCTAGCAGAATACCTTCCTGCTTTTCCGTTATCATTGGCTGTTCTGGCTGAATCGGCTCTTTTTGGATAAAATCGATATCACTTCGTATGGGTTGTGATGCTTTGTTTTCCTGTGCCTTTTCAAACCCCGTCAATTCATACTCTACATCTTCCAGGCTCTTTTGATTCTGCTCTTTCCTTGGCGGCCTGTTGAATGCATAAATCGGAGATGGAATTTCTGTTGGCTTGAATGGCTGCGTGAATTTCGGTTTGCTGTCTTTTCGCGGTTCATATCGAAATTTCGAAGCAGCTTCCTCTGTTCTTCCAGTCTTCAATGGTTCCTTCACTTTTTCCGCTCGTTTTGTTCTGTGTGTGTCCTTAGTGTCCTCTACAGATTTTCGGCGCGGTCTTTGGTTGGAATCCTGCCGGGGGATACTGTCATTTTTAAAGCTGAACGAGCCTTTTTCATTGATAAAAGGCTTTATTTCTTCAACCGGGCCAACCCTTTCTTTCCGTTCTTTTCGCGGAGTCTCATTCCCTGGGTTACCATCGGGAATCAAAGGGAACCGGAACTGCCCCTTTGGATACTGGTACAATACCTTTGCCTCAAGATCCTTCTTTTGGCTGCGATCTTGTTTGACTGGTTTTTGAACTGATTGTTCTCTCTCAATATCATCAAATTCATCATCATCATTTTGGAACATCGTAAAAATTCTTTTAATCCAACTCAATTTAAATCACTCTTTCTTTCGCATTTCATTCTTTATTTTAACAGTAAATCAATATTTTTCGAGATAAATTGAAAGAATGAGCATTTTTTACGAGAAGAATTCTCCTGAGAGAATCAACTTTAGGCTCAGATATTTACAAAAGCTTACATCAGAAGTACATAAAGGAAAAAAAGCCCGTATTATCGGGCTTCATCTCCTGTCTATCCTATTCCTTTTTTGTTTTGCCCAAAATAAAGATTGGTTCCAATTCACCGTCTTCATATAAAAAGCTTAAGGCTGTGATCGGTACCCTTCCACTCGCAAAAAAGCTCATGGTCATCTGGGCCAGGATATCATAGCCAGTGTTGTTCTCCACATCAGCGATGATCAGGACATCCTGGTGGGGAACGGCCACCGCCATGTTCCCCTTCATTTTTTTCTTCATTTCATTCAAAAAGCTTGTATTCAGGATACGGCTCGCATCATAGCCGTCATTGGTATTGAGGAAATAAAAGGTATTATCAGCCACACGGTCCTCTTTCAGTTTGACGGAAAGCGAACGTACATTGAACAAAGCTGTCTCACGGACCTGGCCTGCTGACCATCCCTCTTTTTTAAGAAGCTTTGAATCAATCAGCCTGTATGTAGTGCCTAAATCCAAAGCATAATAGATCCTTGTTTCAGCGGTATGATCATCATAAAGGAAAGGTGTCCCTTCCTCAGCTTCCGATGGAAATGACGTCGAGCGGATGACAGGGAAGATGTTCTTTTCCTTGCCTGACAGTTCAAGCTGGCTTTCCATCGCATTTAAACCTTCCGAAACATAGTAGACAACTTCATCAATTGCCTTTTCTTTCTGATCCTGCCACTTAGCAATAATCCCGGGCAGGGCAATCGTAATGCCGCGTCCAGTGTTTTTATGTTCAATCCTTAACTGATCCTTTTCCCGGTCATAAGAAAAAGTCCGGTCAGGATGCTGCAGGCGGTTTTCAAGCTCTTTACGCATTTTTCTGCTGTCCATTGTTGTATCCCTCCACTTCTCCAGGAGTTTCTGCAAACTCATTTTACATGAAATTTCCCTCCACCTCAAAAGATGGAGGGAAAGAATTAAGCAAGACCTTCAATGAAATTTTCAATCTCAGTCTGTGTTTTTCTGTTCTTGCTGACAAAACGGCCAAGCTCTTTGCCATTTTCAAATGCGATGAAGCTTGGGATTCCGAATACATCAAGCTGGATGCACAAATCGATGAAGTCATCCCGGTCTACAGAGACGAATTCATAGTCACTGTACTTGCTTTCGATTTCAGGCAAGACTGGCTCGATCACACGGCAGTCCGGGCACCAGCCCGCCGTAAATAAAAATATATGTTTTCCATCGTTTTTCAACGTTTCGAATTGTTCCATTGACTCCAAGTTTTTCATATTGGTACCTCCCGGTTAAATCTCATTTTACTTATCTTATTGTACCCATGCAGGGTGAAAAAAGAAACTAATCTGATTACGAGAAGGGATTCTTACCCACACCTGCAATTGGCGGCAATTGTGTAAGTATAAGAAGATAGGGGGGAGACAACTTAGGTAAAAAAAATACTATAAGGAGTTTGAACACGACTCTACTTTGGACAGCTTTCACGTGAAATTGCAAAAACCTGTCAGAACCCTGCTCTACTTTGTATAGCTTTCACATGAAAAAACAAAAAGCTGTCTGAACTTACATTAGCTTCAGACAGCATAGGGTCGAGGTTTATTTTACTTTCACAGAATTCGCGATTTCCATCATGGCTTCTGCATCTTCTTTTACGTTTTCGGTTTCTGTGGTCAGCTTGACACCGCCGATACCGACAATTAACTGATACTGATTTTCCTTCAGCTGCTTGACCAGCATATAGCCAAATTTGCCATTTTTACTGAATGTCTCATTGGCGTCCCATTCTTTCTGCTGCTTGACAGTAGATTCATAGACCACTTTACTGTCTTCTTTCTCGTGTTGGTTATAGAAAAGAATATATGTTTTTGAGCCATTATTGAACAGGACATTATTTGGCGTTTCCTCTTCCACTTTAAACTCGGATGGCAAGTAATACTCTATGTCTTTAGTACTATTATTCGTTTTCTCAGGCTGAGTTTCAAATGTATTTGAAACTTCTTTTTTTATTTCAGCCTTTTGCTCTGAAAACTGGGCAGAACAACCGCTCAGCAGAATTACTCCTACTATAACGAGCCCAAATGCCCTACTGAACTTCATCATACTTTTTTCCCCCTTGCTAAGGACTTAACCACTCCTTTTCTATCATACCTTGCTTGTTTGATGGGTGACAAGACTTCTCAAGCATTTTTTGTTGGAAATTAAGATATTTTTCAGAAATTTGTCGATAAATCTTTATATTCGCCATTTTTTATATCAAAACTATAAAAGACAGCCTCTTTAGACTGTCTTATCCGTATTATATTCATATTGTCCAGCGAGCAGTTTCATGACATGAGTGAACATTTCGCTTCGGTCGATTTGTCCATTTGTAAAGATCCCGATAGCTCCTTCATTTTTACGGACATTTTGTTTTTTTGCGTAATCGTCCATCACTGGCCCGAGTTCGGAACCTGCCAACAATTGCTGTGCTACTTCATCCGGAAGCGGAATCCTGGCTCCTCCCGCAATGATCGGCTCCATCCCTTTCACTGCCAAAGCTCCCCAATTGCATAGCATTAGTCCGTATGGAGTTTGCTGGACTCCTCCTTCGAGGCCAATGCCAATTCCTGCTTCTCCTTTTTCGGCAGCCTCGATGGCTCTGTTGACAGCACCTCTGATGGTTTCCTCATCTGACATTGGCTGGTCGCTTACCCCAGATTCAGCATCTATTGAGACAATCTCATAATCTGTTTCTTGAAACGCTGCCTTAACTGCATTGATTTTTGCCGGATTCTTTGAACCTACTGCCACTTTCATATCCATTTCCACCTTTCATCCATGAAAAAGGAGCAGTGATCAGCTGCCCCTCATTTTGAGTAGATTAACTATTGTTTTTGATGGTTTCTACCGTTGTTTTATCAGCTGCTTTGACAAGTTTGACGAGCAATTCCTTCGCTGCCGCATAGTCATCGACATGGATCATGGACGCTGCTGTATGGATATAGCGTGAACAGATGCCAATGACCGCACTCGGGATTCCCTGATTGGAAGTATGGACTCTTCCTGCATCAGTTCCACCCTGGGAAACGAAGTACTGGTAAGGAATATCATTGGTTTCAGCCATGTCGAGGATGAATTCCCTCATACCTCGGTGCGTGACCATCGAACGGTCGAGAATTCTCAGCAATGTTCCCTTTCCAAGTTGGCCAAATTCATTTTTATCACCTGACATATCATTGGCCGGGCTCGCATCTAACGCAAAGAAGATGTCCGGGTCGATCATATTGGCAGCCGTCTGAGCGCCTCTTAAGCCGACCTCTTCCTGGACAGTCGCACCAGAGTAAAGCATATTTGGCAATTGGATGTCCTTTGTTTCTTTTAGCAATTCGATTGCCAGACCGCAGCCATAGCGGTTATCCCAGGCTTTTGCGAGAATCTTCTTTTCGTTTGCCATCGGCGTGAACGGACAGATTGGCACGATTTGCTGCCCTGGTTTAATCCCGATCCTGATCGCATCTTCCTTATCATCTGCACCGATATCTATCAGCATATTCTTGATTTCCATTGGTTTGTTGCGCTTCGACTCATCCAATAGATGAGGAGGGATCGATCCAATTACACCAGTAACTGGCCCATTTTTCGTAATGATCTGGACGCGCTGTGCAAGAAGCACCTGGCTCCACCAGCCACCAAGTGTCTGGAATCGGATCATTCCGTTTTTCGTGATCGAAGTTACCATGAAACCAACTTCATCCATATGTCCGGCGACCATGATTTTCGGGCCATCCGGATTTCCCTTTTTCACGCCAAATACACTTCCCAATTTATCCTGGATCAATTCATCAGAATATTGTCCAAGCTGCTCGCGCATAAATTTACGAACAGGATGCTCATTGCCCGGAGCTCCAGGCAATTCTGTCAAAGTTTTAAACAGGCTTAATGTTTGCTCGTTCATATGACTGCTCCTTTTAAAAAAGTTTAGGTTTGCTAAACATTATGTATACCATCCATTTTACAGAACATTTCCTCTGCTTGCCAGTCATATTCCTGCCAATCACACGAATAGTACGGTCATTAATCCTTTGCTCCAGCATAGGGATTTGTTATGATGAAGTTAACTTGAAATTCCATATATAACCTTGGAGGTACTTGACTATGAACTGGAAAGCCTTTGTCCTCGGCGTTGGCGCCGGCCTTGCTGGTGCATATGCAGTAAAGGAACTTGCCTCACAAAAAGAAACAGTCTCAGCTGAAAAAGTACTGAATGATGCAAAGGCCGCTTTTAAAAAATCCGGACCCATCAGCGGTTCATGGATCAATATGACGGTTGAAGCCTTCTCCAAACCGCCAATTGAATACCAGGTATACAAAGGCGGTGTCTCACGCAATGTTGACGGCAGGGTTGAGCAATATGAGTTTATCGCAGATGCAGCAACCGGTGCCATATTGGACGCCTACCCATTAAATTAGACGAAAAGAAACCCAGACCTGCCGCGGCAGGTCTATTTTTTTCTTTCAATGCTTTCAGTTATCTTCCCATCTTGGTCGAATTTGACGGCCCTGTACACAGAATCATGGTAAAAAGTAAACCAGGCGTTCCTGCTTATTCCATATTCCAGCCACTTCTGCTTGGCAAAAATCGAATCCATCGGATAATCATCGTACGCCATCACCCAGAGAGGGTTTTGATGAGCATGGGTCGGCATGATATCAGCCATGTGGACGACGGTTGAATCTCCATCCTCAATGATCAGTATTGAATGGCCATCACTGTGTCCTCCAGTGTGAATCATCTTGAGCGGCCCAAACGACCATTCTTTTTCAAAAGCCTCTACCTGCTGCTCGATTCCCTGCCAGTTTTCTCTCCAGTATGTACTCTTGGAACGGATATTCGGATTGCGCATTTCATCCCACTCGACCTGAGAAGTGATGATTTTTGCATTCGGAAAAACGGATGTCAGTTCACCATCGATCACTTTCGTCAATCCGCAGGCATGATCAAAATGCATATGCGTCATCAAAACAAAGTCAATGTCAGCGGCAGTCAGCCCCAATCGCTCCAGTTCCGCATCAAGGCTTGATTCTTCAAGGACACCAAAATTCCGTTTTTGCTTCTCATTCAGTTTCCCATTTCCAATCCCGCTTTCAACCAGGAAATTCTTTCCCTCTGCCTGAATAAAAATCGGGTCTGTCCTCAGTTCGATTTGATTTTTGTCATTCACTTCATATTTTCTGGTCCAAAGCGGTTTCGGTACAACGCCGAACATCGCTCCGCCATCCAGGTGGGTCACCCCGCCCTTCAGCCACTTTAGCTTAACATTTCCTAGCTCCAGATTTTCCATTGCCAATCCCCCTTTTTTCTTATGATTGTATCACTGGAATTTTAAATCTTTAAATAATTCAACTTCTATTTTGATTTTGATATAGAATCGCTGCTCATTTTTGGGGCTTCATTCCACGGAATTCTTTTAATTGGCGGAGTTCACAATATTATTGGCGATAATCTATTTTTATTCGGTGATTTTCAGATTTTATTGGCGAAAATAAATTTTTATTGCGCGGCTTTCCAATTTTATTGGCGAAAATAAAATTAATTTGGCGAACTGAAATTTAATACGCCTTTTTTTCAATTTAAAAAACCGGTCGATGTAAAATCGCCGGTTCGGTCGTCTTCATTATTTAGAAATAAATTGCACTTCACAGCGGTAAATCCGGCTGCCTCGTGACGAGAATTTTTCTTCGTATTCCGTCATGATGTTGCCTTCGAAGTCGCTGTTGTGAAGGTCGAGGCTGACGTAATTCAGCTTCATGCCATAATGTGAAAAGCTTACGAGCGAATACTCGAACAAGCCCTGATTATCTGTCTTGAAGTGGATTTCTCCATTCTTCACAAGGATGGATTCGTATACTTCAAGGAAGGATTTGAAAGTCAGTCTGCGTTTTTCATGGCGTGTTTTTGGCCATGGATCAGAGAAATTCAAATAGACCCGGTCGACGTCTCCGCTTTCAAAATACTTTGCAAGTTCAGCCCCGTTCACATTCATTAGTTTGCAGTTTGGCAAATCTTCTTCAATCAGCCTGTCCAGTGCACTGACAATGACGCTCTCCTGCAGTTCAATGCCGATATAGTTAACGTCCGGATTGGCTTTGGCCATTCCTGTGATGAATTGGCCTTTACCGGTACCGATCTCGATGTGAAGCGGCTGGTCTTTTTCAAAAACCTCACCCCATTTTCCACGGTGCTGCTCCGGCTCCTGGATCACAAAATTAGAGTATTCCTTCAATTTATCTTTAGCCCAAGGCTTGTTTCTTAGTCTCATCCTGACACCTCTGTACTATTTTCATTCGTTTCAAACAATATCATGCAACCCAACTGTTTTCAAGGTGAAATTTCTCCCGGCTGTATAAACGCAAAAAGGAATCCACAATCTATATGTGAATTCCTTTTAAAAGAAAGGGTGATCATTGTGCCTTTAAGCCACCATGACCAGGTAAATTTATTAAAGGATATATTAAGCAACCAGCACACTGACTGCTGCGGATCGGTTGCAGAGTATCAACAGCTGGAACGTCTGATTAAATCGCTGATGGTCAACACGAATGTGGATGGCAACATCAAAACGATCCTCCAGGATGTTTACCAGTATAGCCAGAACGGAGTAAATGCTTCCGACCTGGAACAGCATATCGAGACGAATCGGAATCAGTTATCCCAATGGGTCGATGATATCGGTCAATTCTCCTAAGAAAAATTAAAAAAGTGCCTTTAAGAAATCAATCCATTTTTCCATCTCTGGAATGCGATTCTGGTTCTTGTGCCATTGAATCGATGAAAGCGACTGGGCGAGCGCGTACCATTTCATTCGCAGCCTGAGGTTCTCTGTCAGGCTGATGCCGTACTTGTCCAGCCACGCTTCCCATTCCTCCAATGGTATATAGGAATAGAGGAGAAGCCCCAGATCGATGGCGGGATCAGCGATCATCGCGCCGTCCCAATCGATTAAATACAACTGGTTGTCTTCGGTAAGCAGCCAGTTGTTATGATTCACATCGCAATGGCAAACCACTTTTTCAGCGTGGTCGACATCGCCGACATATTCAGTCAGGAACTTCATCGCATCGATTACTGCAGGCTTCGTACGCAGTTCCACATCCAAATCTTCATTTAAGGCTTGAAGGAACATCTCGGGCTTCAGCGGACTCTTTCCCAGCCTTGTGAGCATCCCAAGAAGCGGATCTGACGCATGGATTTTCTTCAACAGCCTGGCCACACGGTCATTGTTCATATCCCCGGGCTTCAGCTCTCTTCCATTCATCCACTGCTGCGCCGTTATAACATCTCCGTTTTCTAACCTTTTAGTCCAAACAAGCTTGGGTACGATTCCTTCTGCGGAGAGTACAGCAAGAAAAGGGGATGAATTTCGTTTTAAAAACAGCCTTTGTTCTTCATGCTGTGCAAAATAGGCAGCACCGGTTGCGCCGCCAGCAGGAACGATCTCCCAATCCTGTCCAAATAAATGTTCCAAAGTTAGTCACCTTCATTTATCACTATTTCCCTTGTGCTGAAAACCGGAAATGGATTCTATAAAATCAAAAATCACCGTTGTTCTTATTATCGGAAATAAAAAGACAGCTATTGATAGGAAAATGCACACAATAGCTATCTTATAAATTTTATCCCCAGAGGCTCGGTACGTCAACCCCAACAGCACTAAATTAATATTGTTAAAAAGTTATCAAATCAAGGATCCTGCTATTTTGCCGCCACGAACAGTGAGCATGGCTCCAGCAAGACCTTTTTCCCTTCCATATGGCGAAATGGCTCTGCAGACGCATTTTCATGGTCAACCAGGACATTCCATTTCGCCTCTTCCGGAAGTTCGGCCAGCTGCTGGTCCATTGAAGGATTGATCAGCACGATGATTTTTTCCCATCCTGCGCCTGCTTGCAGTTCATATCCGATCAACGGTGCCTGCAATGGCAAAAACGCCATTCGCCTGCGGATTTCTTCGCTGTCTCCAAGCCTGAAAGCTTCGTTCGCTTTTCGTATCGCAATGATCCCTTTGATGTAGCTGATATTATCCAGGTTTTCATCACGAAGGTCCCAATCTAGCCAGTTTATGTCGTCAGGAGATCGATAGCTGTTGCCGACTCCCTTCTTCGTCCTGAAAAATTCCTGGCCGCTGTGTAAAAACGGGATGCCCTGTGCCAGCAAGACCATCGATGTTGCCAGTCTGTGCTGCTTTTTCAAAATAGCATCCTCCACATCGGGAGTGCATATTTTCAGCTTATCCCACAAGGTATGGTTATCATGTGACTCAATGTAATTCACCGACTGGCCAGGCTGGAGGAACAGGCCGCTTTTCCGCTTGCCGATTCCAACGCTTCCTGCCATAACCTGTTTAGCTGCTTCCAGATACCGCTCATTTCCCAGTGCATATCCTTTGTCATAAATATTAAAGGTACTGCCCTTAATAGAATCTCGGAACCAGTCATTGAACTGGCCAATCCCCGGAAGCTTCCCCTGGTTGGCAATATTGGCTTTCCGGTCACCCGGCAGCGGGGTATTGAGATCCCAGCCTTCCCCAATAATCAGCATATGGGGTTTTACACCATCCACGGCCTTCCTGACGGCCGTCATCGTCTCAACGTCAAGGATTCCCATCAAGTCGAAACGGAAGCCGTCAACCTGGTACTCATTCAGCCAGAACAGGACTGAATCAACGATGTATTTCCTCACCATCAGTCTTTCAGAGGCGATATCGTTCCCCACTCCCGTTCCATTCGAGGGAAGACCATGTTCATCATGACGGAAAAAATAACCCGGGACTATTTTTTCAAAAGGGGAATCTTCCCGGATGTAGACATGATTATAAACCACGTCCATGATGACACCCAGATCCATTTTGTGTATCGCAGAAATCAGCTGCTTAAGTTCGGTTATCCGGCTGTAGGGATCTTCCGGATCCGTCGCATAGCTGCCATCCGGTCCATTATAATGGACTGGATTATACCCCCAGTTATAGGAACCGAAAGTGTCCAGTTCATCTACCCCTTCGAAATCATGGAATGGAAGAAGCTCGATATGGGTGACACCGAGCTGGCGTATATATGCAAGGCCGGTACTCTCCCCCAACGGAGTCATGGTGTCCATTTCTGCAGCGCCCAGGTAGGTCCCCTTCCTGGAAGCCCCACTGTTGGGATGCATGGTCAGATCCCTGATATGGGCTTCATAGATAATCGCATCCACCGGATTTCTCAATGGAGTAAAACCGTCCTGTACCTGGCTTGCTTTGGTTGGGTCGACCACAACTCCATATTCACCATTAACTGTTAAAGCGATTGCATACGGATCAACCGCCTCTCTCCATTCAAGATTGATACACACCAGGAACGAATACCGATAAAGCTCCAGATTCCTTTCAACCGTAATGCTCCATACACCTTTCCCGGATCTTTTCATATTAATGAATTCAGGGTTTTGCCGATCATCCCGAAACAGCTTTAGCCTGATTTTCCCGGCGGTAGGAGCCCATAGCTTGAAAGTGCTTTTTTCAGGTGTATAGCTGACCCCAAGATCATTTCCCTCGTAAAAAAATAACCTGTCAAATTCCTCCGTACGGATGACTGCACCGATTTGCAGATCGGTTTCGCCGCCATGATCATCTGATACTTTATATGGTTTACCGATTTCCGGCCTGACACTGGCCAAACAAATATATTTCACTGTCTCCTCAAGGTATACCTTTTTCTGGATTGCCAAAGGCAAATCAACGCCCTCTCCTTTGAGCCGGAACTCTTTGGAGTCACCATCAAAATAAGAATAAGGCAGCAAAACTGTAATGAGATCTACTTGATCAAGATAGGCGTAAAACTCCCTTTCAATGGCAATCATTTATTTTCAACTCCTCGGTATGCCCTGGATGGTTTTTTTCTGTCAAAATCCTTGCTGCTTTTGGACATACATGGATTTTCAAAGGTGTATGCCCAATTGCTTCACAATCGGCATGGGCCAACACTGCCTCTGGTGATTCGATGGTAATGGACTTGCCGGTATATTGCTCAACTTCCTTGAACTTTGTGTGCTTTCCCCAGAAGACACTGGCGAAAACCAGCAGCAGCTTCCATCTGGAGATCCTGTGAACAACGGTAACATCGAGAATCGCATCATCCGGCAGAGCCTCCGGAGCAATCTTCATGCCCCCTCCGTAGTATGGCTGGTTCGAAACGGTCACAAACCACGCATTATCAAAATGAAACCCTCTCCCGTCAATCGTTATATAAAGAGGGAGGGTTCGGAAAGTGAGCAGTTTTTTTGCAAGAATATAAACATAGACAAGCCTGCCCAGCGAAACACGGTTCAGCAGCAGTTTCATCCTTGATTCATTGGATTCTTTTGCGACCGCGGCATCAAAGCCTACCCCCATATTATTCATGAAATAGGTTTCATGTAATTCCTTGTGCTGGATTTTTCCGAGGTCGATTTCAAAAGTCCGGGAATTGCTCTGGTCAATCACCAAACGCAATGCTTCGGATGCTTTTCGCGGAATGGAAAATCCCCTTGAAAAATCATTACCGGACCCGCCGGGAATGAAACCAATATTAATATTAGGATACGTTGCCGTGCCATTCACCACTTCATGCAGCGTACCGTCTCCCCCAACTGCCGTGATTGTTGCCTGCCTGCCGCTTAACTTGCGCGCAATTGACCCGGCGAGCTCTTCCGCATGTCCCGCTCGTTCGGTAAAAAAGGCAAGGTACGGGATATCCATGGTTTCGAGCTCTGCCTCTAGCCTTCTCCAAATCTCCCTGCAGCTCCCATTTTTCGCATTCGGATTGACGATGAAATAGGTTTTCTCCATATGACCAAACCTTTATCTATTTATTAGGTTCTTAACTTGCCAAATCTCTTACTTTTCTTCCCCAGGGCGGTTTTCCCATTCAAGTCTCCTGACCGATGTTGTCTGGCAAAATTGGAGCAGTACCTGTGCCGCTTTTAATTGCATATGCTTTAATGGAGATTTCATTCCTCTCTGGGCCAAGAACCATTCCTCGAAATTTCGTTTATCGATGAACTGCACCCCATATGGCGGCAAAGGATAGTCAAAGTAGCCGTTTCGGCTCAACAGCAATTTTTGCACAGGCAGATCCACCCCGTACATATCAAAAAGAGATTTGACGATTTTCTCTGTTCTGTTCAAGGCAATCAGCGGATTGAGGATTTTCGTTTCCTTATTTTTTGTCTTTTTTATCCAGAATCGGTCCTTCGAGCCGACAAAAGCAGCATCCTCTTCTGCTTCAACAAATGAAATACAAATAGCTGCAGAAGGAGTGACCAATACCAATTCTGCTTCAACCGGCGCTTTTTTCAGTAAAAAGATAGGTTTATATAAAATGAGGAAGGTATCCGGAAAACGCTGAAGCAAAAACTTCAGGGTCCGGTCATGGGTGAATTCTTTTGCGATAAAGGATCTTTCTATCAATGTGGAACTTGCCCACTTAAGCTGGAACGGCAGCAAATTATCGAGGAAATGCTGCTTCAATTCATCTTCTGTTTTAATGCTGCTGATAGAAGATAATGCATCGGCATCCATAAGAATGTCGTGGTCATCACTTTGTCCCGGGCTTTCAGGAACAATTTCCTCATCCTTTACTGTTCCGGGCTGGCGGATCCTGCTCTTGATTTTATCAAGGATAGAATCAGGCAGTTCTGGTGATGATTCGTTCTTTAAATCTTTATATGGCTGGCCATGTCCGTTCTCCCATTTCTCCTTCAATCCCTCCCATTGCTTTTTCTTCAGCCGGACATATCTCGAAGGATAAAGATAAATATCCTGGGCATAGCGTGATACATAGTCTTGTAGTTTGATTAATTGTGCCATAGATTGACCTGCCTTCGTACCTGTATCCCAGTGGCTTTATTTACCGGGAGCAAGCGGGAATTGTTTGATTGGTTCATATTTAGGACTTTTCCCCAGATGGGTCTTGTACAAAACGACCCTTCCGGCCTGAAAAGAAATTTGTTCGTTTTTAAATGTGTTCACTGCCTCAAGTGTTCCAGAGGAAAAAGGAGTTTCCCCCATCCATTTCCTGGCGATGGTAATATGAGGACTGAAGGGACGCTTTTCAAGGGTGAACCCTGAATCCAGGCAAGCTGAGAATACATCCTGCCTTACTCCCCTCAACTCCTGTGATTCTTCGAGCCCAGCCCAGAAAATCCGTGGTGCGTCTCTGCGGCCAAAAAAGCCAAGGTGATCGATTTTCATCTCAAATGGGGTCTTCAACTTTATAGCTGCTTCAATTCGTTCACTGGCAGCTTTCATTTTGTCATCAGGAGCATTCCCAAGAAACGCCAGTGTGATATGTAGATCCTGAGGATGGACCCAGGTTTTGAATGGTAATTCTTCCTGCAGGTGTTCGATTTTGCTCTTGAATACTTCTTTGACTTCCCCAGGAAGTTCAAGAGCATAGAAAAAATGAGCATGCTGTCCCATTAATGAAATACACCCTTTCTCGTCCACTTGAATTTATTGTAGCAAATGGCATGTAATATTGGCAGAAATTCCTTATGAACATTTATAATCCCTACAAGTTGATAGGAATAGTCTTTTTTTATATGATAAAGAGAAGTTAACATTATTTTTCAGTTGCTGATAATCAATTATTCACTTAGATGGAATACTAAAGCAATCGAGTACATTCAAGGAGGCTATCTTATGAGAGTCGTTAATAATATTGCAGCATTAATCGGTGAAACACCGCTGTTAAAATTAAACCGCCTGGCACCTGAGAGCGGAGCATCAGTTTATCTGAAGCTTGAATACTTCAATCCGAGCAAAAGTGTAAAAGACAGAGCTGCCTTTAACATGATCGTTACAGCAGAAAACGAAGGGAAGCTTAAGCCGGGCTCAACCATCATCGAGCCAACAAGCGGCAACACCGGAATCGGACTGGCGATGAATGCTGCGGCAAGAGGCTACAAAGCAATCCTCGTCATGCCCGATACAATGACAATGGAGAGAATCAACCTGTTAAAAGCTTACGGCGCAGAAGTCGTACTCACACCTGGAGATGAAAAAATGCCAGGTGCAATCAAAAAAGCAGAAGAGTTATTGAAGGAAATACCAGACAGCTATATGCCAATGCAGTTCGAAAATGAAGCTAATCCTGATGCCCACCGGATGTCAACGGCAAAGGAAATCATCGAAGCGATGAAGGAACTAAAAAAACCGCTCAGCGCGTTCGTGGCTACAGCTGGAACAGGAGGCACAATCACCGGAACGGGTGAGGCATTAAAAGAAGAATACCCAGACGTGGCAGTGCACGTTGTCGAACCAGCAGGGTCCCCTGTCCTGTCAGGCGGCAAGCCAGGGAAGCATAAACTGGTTGGCACAAGCCCCGGATTCATTCCCGAGATCCTTAATCAGGATGTTTACGAAAAGATCCATAAAATCGAAGATGAGGACGCCTACGAAACCGCAAGAAGGCTCGCCAGGGAGGAAGGAATCCTAGTCGGCCCATCATCAGGCGCCGCATGCTTCGCAGCCATCAATGTCGCAAAACAGCTTAAGCCAGATGAAGTCGTCATCTGCATTGCATGCGATACCGGGGAAAGATATCTTTCAAGCGATTTATTCCGGTTCGATGAGTAATCTATAGAGGACTCGCCATGAGATGGCGAGTTTTTTTATAGGAGATTCATACCTTCTTGGTGTTTTAGTACCCTTATGTGTTCGGTTTCTCCTGAATAAGGGTATCTCCCGGGCTTTATCTTACCCTTATGCATCCCGTTTCTCTGGCATAAGGGTATCTCTCGGGCTTTATCTTACCCTTATGCTTCCGGTTCCTCTGGCATAAGGGTATCTCCCGGGCTTTATCTTGCCCTTATGCATCCGGTTCCTCTGGCATAAGGGTATCTCTCGGGCTTTATCTTGCCCTTATGCATCCGGTTTCTCTGGCATAAGGGTATCTCCCGGGCTTTTTCTTACCCTTATGCTTCCGGTTCCTCTGGCATAAGGGTATCTCCCGGGCTTTTTCTTACCCTTATGCATCAGATTTCTCTGGCATAAGGGTATCTCCCGGGCTTTTTCTTACCCTTATGCATCCGGTTTCTCTGGCATAAGGGTATCTCCCGGACTTTATCTTGCCCTTATGCATCCGGTTTCTCTGGCATAAGGGTATCTCCCGGGCTTTATCTTGCCCTTATGCATCCGGTTTCTCTGGCATAAGGGTTCCTTTCCGGCTTTGGGGTCTCTCTTGTACCGACAAAATGAAAAACTGCAGACAAACAATAGTTCGTCTGCAGTCTTAATGATTTATCAGCACATGTCTTCTTAGTGCTATTTGTCCATCTCTTCGTCTTCGTCTTCGTCTTCAAAAATCGTCCCCGAATGGAGTGTCACTCCGGACACGATTTCTTCCATTTCAGCTTGGATCCTTTCGGTGATTTCTTCCCGTTCCTCGGGGGACAAAGATTCTTTCGTATAGCCGAAAAGATAATTATCTAAATCAAATTCTCTTAGCTTGCATTTGGTATGGAAAATGTTTTCCTGGTAGACATTGATATCGACCATATCAAATTGATCTTTCACATTTTCCGGAATGTAGTTTTGAATCGAGCTTATGTCGTGGTCGATGAACAGCTTGTTCCCTTCTTTATCCCTTGTAAAGCCTCTTACCCTATAATCAATCGTCATCACATCGGTTTCGAAGGAATGGATAAGATAATTCAGGGCTTTCAGCGGTGTGATTTCTCCGCAGGTGGAGACATCGATATCGGCGCGGAATGTACTGATTCCTTCATCCGGGTGGAACTCCGGGTACGTATGGACCGTGATATGGCTTTTATCAAGCTGTAAAACTACATTGTCCGGAAGCGGCCCGGGCGATTCATCATACGCTTCATCCGGCACCTCGACGACCGGCCCTTCGGATACGAGGATGGTCACGCTGGCTCCCTGGGGCACGTAGTCCTGCTTGGCCACATTAAGGACATGTGCTCCAATGATATCCGCAACATGAGTAAGGATTTTGGTAAGCCGTTCTGCACTATACTGTTCATCAATATATTCAATATAAGCTTCACGTTCTTCCTTCGTCCTCGTATAACAGATGTCATACATATTAAAACTTAATGATTTTGTGAGATTATTAAATCCATGCAGTTCGATATGCTGTTCAGGTGTGAATTTCATATCTGTTCCCCCTGTTCGGTTTTCCTGCTGTACATTGTCTGAATGAACAAAAGCAGTCCTGGTGTTTTAAATATTTTTATGATACCCATTCCTGCCAAGAAAAAACAAAGCAAGCGATAATGGCAAAAGGGGTTCTGAACTGAAATGAATCTTACCGCATAAAAAAACCTGCAGCTTTTAAGCCGCAGGTTCATGATCAGATATTTCCGCATTGGCGTTCGATTTCTGCTTTAAAAAGGGTTTGAAGCTTCCTCGTGACTGAACCAGGCTGCCCGTTTCCGACAGGGTTACCGGCCACCTCGACAACTGGCATAACTTCGACGGTTGTACCAGATGAGAAGACTTCATCGGCTGAAGATAATTCCCCAAGCGTATATGCTCGCTCCTCAAAAGGAATGCCTTCATTCCTGCAGATTTCCAACACCTTTTGCCGTGAAATGCCATTCAGAATATGGTTGTCAGCCTGGTGGGTGATGACCACACCATCTTTAACAATCGAGATATTGGAATGGCTGCCCTCCGTAACAGTTTCTCCGCGATGGAGAATAGCCTCGAAACAGCCTGCTTCTGCCGCTTTTTGTTTCGAAAGCAAATTACCTAGCAAGTTCAGGCTTTTGATGTCACAGCGAAGCCAGCGGATATCTTCGTCAAGGATAGCACGTACACCTTTCTCCATCGGATCCACAGGGCGCGGTACCTTGCGCGTATATGCAACAAAGGTTGTCGCCACTTCTTCGCCTGGAAAAACATGATTTCGGGGTGAAGTTCCCCTTGTGAACTGCATGTACACGGTTCCGGTTTCCACTTCGTTTTTCGAAATTAGCTCTTCCATTCTTGCTAAAAGTTCTTCAGGGCTGTACGGGAGCTTCATCCTGATTTTTTCGGCACTCTCTGCAAGCCGGTTCAAATGCTCAATCCCGGTGAACATCTTCCCGTTGTATACACGAATGACCTCGTATACGCCATCACCAAACTGATAGCCTCTATCCTCAATATCCACCTTGGCTTCGGTCCTGTCCAGCACCTTATCGTCTACAATTACATATTCCATTCGATTTCCCTCCTTGATTTTAAAAAAAACTATTATTTTGCCAATTCATAAATAGCCTGCGCGTAGATCGCCGTTGCTCGCAAAAGGTCCTCAATGATCATATACTCATCCTTCTGGTGTGCGATATCAGGTCTGCCAGGGAACAGCGGGCCAAATGCAACGCCGGATTTCAGTGACCTTGCATAAGTTCCCCCGCCAATCGAGATCAGCTCAGCCTTTTCACCAACCTGCTCTTCGTAAACCTTTTTTAACGTCTGGATCAGGAAATCATTTTCATCGACATGATGCGGATTGGAATTCGAGAAATTCTCGATGGCCAATCCTTCAGCCTCCAAAAGCTGATGCAGGATTTCTTTCGTTTTTTCCAGATTCGTCGTAACCGGATAACGCATATTCAATCCGGCACGGCCCCCGGTCTCGCGGGTATATGAAAGTTTGCCGACATTGATCGTCAAGTCTCCGGTGATATCATCGGAAAATGCCACACCCAATTCCCTGCCTCGTGAATCCTTACCCAGGTATTTAGCGGCAAACTGAAAGAATTTTTCACTGTCTCCATCAAGACTCAATTCCGAAAGGAAGGCAGACATGAAAAGTCCTGCATTTTTTCCGTTGTCAGGCTCCATGCCATGGGCTGAAACTCCTTCCAGCTCAAGGACTAGCCTGCCGCTCTCGACGGTCACCTTGCCATCCAGTTCATTTTTTCGCTTAAATTCGTCAAAGCGCTGGACAATATCTGTCTGGCCCTGCTGAACAGCCAGCACAGCTTTTGCAAAATCAGGCACCATATTATATCGGCGTCCGGATGAAAACTCGATTACTTCGGCATCAAAGCCTTCTTTTTCTATACCAGCGGCCTTGCACACTAAATCATAATCAGCGATTCCTTTTTCAGCATAGATGATCGGAAAATCAGCATCCGGAGCGAATCCCATCGAAGGCATTTCTTCATGCTCAAAATAGTGGTCGACACAACGCCAGTCGCTTTCCTCATCTGTGCCAATGATCATTCTTACACGCTTATTAAGGGGCAAGCCCAATTCTTTGACGATTTTCATAGCATAATATGCTGCCAGGGTTGGACCTTTGTCATCGATTGCGCCGCGGGCATAGATTTTCCCATCACGAATTTCAGCGCCATAAGGGTCGCTGGACCATCCATCCCCTTCTGGCACGACATCGACATGACAGAGAACACCCACAATATCATCTCCCTGCCCGAATTCGAGATGGCCGGCAAGATTGCCAACATTTTTGGCGGTAAAGCCATCCTTTTCACCCAATTGAAGCATGAAATCCAATGCTTCTTTTACACCTTCACCAAGCGGCGCGTCTGGAGTGCTGTTCTCTTCATCAAGAACACTCTTGATTTTCAACAGGTCCTGAGCATCTTTGATCAAATCCGCTTCTCTTTTCTCTACTTCCTTCGTCCAGTTGATCGAAGTCATGGTCAAAAACCTCCAAATGAGAGTTATATGTATATCTTTCTTTCCCCTGAAAGGATTCACCTAAGCGGGAAGATGTTCTTATTGTACCGCAAATCCCCACTTGAAAACTTGAATTTTATTTTACTCCTTCCATTCGCTATTCGTAAACTTTCAATCACAATAAACTTTTCAAATTTTCTAACAACTGTCATATTTAGCCTGTTTAAAACCATATCGTTAAGTATATAAACCATATAGAGGGAGGCAGATAAATAACTAATTGTTAAATTTTCATAAAAAACAGTGAATAATCTGGAATTTTGTATTATTTAAGTGTAAAATAGTCCAAAAGGTAGGACATCTTATGACTTCCTTTTTAAAATGGACGCAAAAGGAGCTGTCTGGAAAGAAGAAAACTACATACTTGAGGATTCGTCTTCAATCAAAGTCGGTTGCAGGAAAATGACAAAGGGGTTTAAAAAAGGATAGGGAGTGGTTGTTTGAAACCTTCGACTAACCGGATGATAAACCGCATCAAATCCATCTACATGTATATATGTCAGAATGGAACTGTCACAACTCAAGATCTTGTAGAGGAATTCGGAATTACTCCTCGAACCATCCAGAGGGATTTGAATGTCCTGGCTTATAACGACTTAGTGAAAAGTCCGAGCCGAGGTAAATGGACAACGACCCGGAAAAAAGTAAAGATGTCGTCATAGCAGAAAAATAGAAACGTATGGCACTAAACAATTAAAAATAAGAAAAAATCGCCGGGGGAGCACCCTCGGCGATTTTTTATACTTCATAGTTTTGCAGCATTTCGACTTCTTCGTCGGTAAGCTCCCTGTACTCTCCAAGTTCAAGTGTTTCATCAAGCTCAAGCGGGCCCATCGACAATCTCTTCAGGTATACAACCCTTTTCCCCACTGCCTGGAACATCCTCTTCACCTGATGGAACTTCCCTTCTGTAATAGTCAGTTCGATATCGGAAGTCAAACCGGATTTTAAGATGACAAGCTCCCCAGGTTTTGTCTCATAGCCGTCATCAAGGGTGACACCCTGTTTAAATGCTTCAATGTCCGCTTCTGTTACTTCCCCCTCGATCACTGCAAAATACGTTTTCGGAACATGCCTTTTAGGCGATAGCAGCCTGTGGGACAACTGTCCGTCATTCGTGATCAATAGCAGGCCTTCCGTATCCTTATCAAGCCTTCCGACCGGAAAAGGCTCAAAGACCAAATCCTCCATCTCAAGCAGGTCGATGACCGTCTCATCATGGTTGTCTTCAGTTGCAGAGATGACACCAGGCGGCTTGTTCATCATCAAATAAATAAACTCTCGATAATGAATTTCCTCTCCATTCAAAGTGATGAAGTCTTTTTCAGGGTCAACATGCTGTTTAGCATCCTTGATGGCTTCGCCATTCACTTTAACAGCACCATCTTTTAAAAGTTTTTTCACATCTTTCCTGCTCCCATATCCAAGGTTGGAAAGCACTTTATCTATTCTCATGGTATACCCCCTCTAATTCACATGGGCATAAGCCCATTCCATTTCCTTTTGCCATACATAGACTAATATCATAATTTACATCAGATTACGAGGAGATGACCTTAATGAATTACCGACAGCAAGGGCAAGGCTTGTACATTCCCCTTCCCGGAGTGCCAGGCGGAGGCTATCCAGGAGGTGGATATCCTGGTGGCGGATATCCTGGCGGCGGAGGCCAATTTAATCAGAGGCTCAACCAGCTCGAAAGGCAAATCCAAAGATTGAACAATCAGATCGACCGGCTGGACCGAAGGGTCGATAGGATTGAGCGCCGTTTGAACATCCGCGACAATGACCAGCAGTTTTACTATTAGGATGCATTAAAAATGGCCTTCATAAACGAAGGCCATTCTTTATTAAACCGGCAGCCTTAATTTGCGCTTGATTTTTGTGACCCGATCCCCAAAGAGCCTGTCCACCAGTTTGGTCCGGAAACCAAGATAAAAATACACACCCGCACCTACAACAGCAGAAATAACAATGATCATGATGGATTCGAGCTTTCCAGCCGGTGACAGGAACTGGACAAGCACTCCATAGAAGGCAGCCGTTACGCCTGCCATTAACCCTGCGAACACAAGGATCAGGATAATCCTTCTCGTTACAAATCCCATTGGATACCTTGCGAACTTTTTGATCACCACCATATTGATGATGATTGCAACAATGTAACCTATCGCTGTAGAGATCACTGCCCCCTGTGTTTCAAACAGTTTGATCAACGGCATGTTAAGGCTCAATTTTACCAGCAAACCCGTCAACAGGCTTAAAATCGTAAAACGCTGTTCATTGATTCCCTGCAGGATTGCCGCTGTTACGGAAAATAGCGCAAACAGGATGGCAACTGGGGCGTATGTGGCCAGTACTTCTGTTCCAAGATCATTATGTGCATAGAAGACGGTATACATTGGTTCCGCCAGAAGGGCAATTCCAACTGCAGCAGGCACAGTCAGATACATCAGGACCTGGAACGTTTGGTCAAGCTGCCTCCTCATTCCCTTACGGTCGTTCTCCGTAAAAGCTTTCGTGATGCTTGGCACCAGCGTCAATGAAAAAGCCGTAGCCAGAGAAACTGGAATGATCACTAGCTTATGGGATTGGAAATTCAGCACTGAAAACGCCGTATTCGCTTCATTCTGGCTATTCCCAATTGCCATCATCGCTCTGTTGAAGGTCATCATATCAATAAACTGGAACAAAGGATTGGCAATCCCGACAAATACAAATGGCGCTGCATAAAGAAGGATTTCCTTATAAATGTCCTTCAAGGAAATATCCATCGTCTTTTTATCTTCTTCCAGCAATTTATCCAAATGCGGTTTTCTTTTGACCCAATACCAGCCAAGCACCCCAAGACTGCCGAGTGCACCTATGAACGCAGCAAACGTAGCTACGCTGACCGCGGTAACCATATCACCTTCAATTACGTTCAGAACAAAAAATGCACCTGCAAGGACGAAAACAATCCTTACAATTTGCTCTACCACTTGCGATACGGCTGATGGTCCCATCGATTGATGTCCCTGGAAGAAACCGCGGATCAAGCTCATGAATGGAACAACGATCAGCGCGAAACTGACTGCCCGGATCACCGTTGTCACATCTTCAGCCGTTATTTTCGCATTTTCTTCCCCACTAGTGTTCATGACTATATCAGCCAGACCCGGAGCCGTTACATACATGATCAGGAACGACAAAATGCCTGTCGCAAGCATGACAGCGACTCCTGATTTGAATAACTTCCTTCCGACGGCATACTCCTCAAGAGCATTATATTTTGCTATGAACTTTGAAACAGCCAGCGGCACACCGGCTGTGGCGATGCTTATGAAAATTGTATATGGAATATAAGAGAACGAATATAGGGCGGTCCCATAATCTCCTACGATCGCAAAAAAGGGAATAACATAAAACAATCCCAGTACTTTGGATAAAATCGTGCCAATTGTCAGTATGAACGTCCCTCGTAATAGCTTAGATGACATATAATCCCTACTTTTCAATCTATAAAATAAAATCAGTTTACAAACTTGTATTTTACCATAAACACTATCCGGCACTATGATATTTATCAACGGATGCAGAAATTTCCTGCATTCCCTAGTTTACTCCTTCTTCAGTCTGACTGCCAGTTTTCAGGCTGAAGAGATTTGAATTTCTCAGTCATGGCAATGTTTTTAAAGTAAAGATGCATTATAATAAGAAAAGTGCGCAACTGCATTTATAAAAGTGAAACGAAAAGTTGGTGAAGCAATGAAATACGATGTAATCGTCCTTGGCGGCGGGCCTTCTGGCTTGATGGCTGCGATTGCTGCGGGCGAGAAAGGTGCAAAGGTGCTGCTGATCGATAAAGGGGACAAGCTCGGCCGAAAGCTGGCCATCTCCGGGGGCGGACGCTGCAATGTGACAAATCGCCTCCCTGTCGATGAAATCATTAAACATATACCCGGAAACGGGCGATTCCTATACAGTGCCCTTTCGATTTTCAGCAATGAGGATATCATTTCATTTTTTGAAGGGCTCGGAATCAAGCTGAAAGAAGAGGACCATGGCCGGATGTTCCCAGTCACAGATAAAGCCCAATCGGTTGTCGATGCTCTTTTATCAAAGCTAAGAGAGTTAAAAGTAGAAATTAAGACAAATACTCCTGTGGCCGATGTGCATTACAGGGACGGAAAAGTTGATTCAGTGGAATTAAAAAATGGAGACAGGATTTTAGCAGACAGCGTGATCATCGCAGTAGGCGGGAAATCCGTTCCCCATACCGGTTCGACTGGTGATGGATACGCCTGGGCGGAAAAAGCAGGCCACACCATCACCACCCTGTTCCCTACAGAAGTGCCCGTAACCTCTTCTGAACCCTTTATTAAGGAGAAGATTTTGCAGGGGCTTTCCTTGAGAGGGATTGCGCTCAGTGTCCTGAACCCTAAAGGAAAGGCGCTTATCACACACAAGATGGACATGATTTTCACCCATTTCGGAATCAGCGGCCCTGCCGTGCTTCGCTGCAGCCAGTTCGTCGTCAAAGCGATGCAAAAGTGGAATCTGAAAGAGATCGTCATGTCCCTGGACGCTCTTCCTGACATGAAGGAAGAAGAATTGTTCCAGGAAATCAATAAGTTGATAAAAGCTGAGCCAAAAAAAGCGCTGAAAAATCTGCTTAAGGGACTTTTGCCTGAACGCTATTTATTGTTCCTGTTTGAGCGGAATGAAATTGACCCAGCAATGCAGGGCGGACAGCTGGGACATGAAAAGATCAGGAACTTTGCGAGTTCGGTGAAACAATTCGAGTTCAAAGTCAACGGCACTCTGCCGCTTGATAAAGCATTCGTCACCGGCGGCGGCGTATCCGTCAAAGAAGTCGAGCCGCAAACAATGGCATCCAAGAAAGCAGAAGGACTATATTTCTGCGGGGAAATCCTCGATATCCACGGATATACAGGAGGCTACAATATCACATCCGCGCTAGTTACCGGAAGGCTCGCCGGAACCAATGCAGCTGGATTTGCGCTGGAGAAATAGATATCTGTATTTAGTGTCCACACGCACTTTACGTGGTGGACACTTTTTTTGTTTTTTTCTGTTTTTCTGTCCGTCATGGGAGTGATGACGGACACTTTTGTTCGGTTTCCACCAGCTTTTGGCCGTCATAGACTGGATGACGGACATTTTTGCTAGCTCTCCATCTATTTTTGTCCGTCATGGAGCTGATGACGGACACTTTTGTTCGGTCTCCATCAGCTTTTGTCCATCATGGCTTGGATGACGTACACTATTCCCCGTTAGTACCTTGTCACGAATCTTTTTCACATAAAAACAGAGCCTGATTCAAGGCTCAGGCTCTGTATACAATCATGGCTGAAAAACAGTAAATCTGCTCTTCATCCTCTTCTTCAGGTATGACCGCGACATTGTATTTAATGTCGAGCAGTTTTTTTTCATCTAGTTTTTCAAGAAACACGTTCATATCCTGTTCGAGATCTTTTTCATGCTCATGATCAAACACTCTGACCTGGATCAAGGTAATCTTCCTTCCTTTTTACCATCCATTCTGGCCAGATTTTCAGAATTTTATAATTATGGGCGCTTTGTTTCTCCGCCCCAGCTCATCATGCCGCCAACCATGTTACGGACTTTGTAGCCTTGCTCGTTCATGTAGTGGCAGACATTGCCGCTGCGTGCGCTTGAACGGCAGATGAAGATGTATTCCTTGTCCTTGTCGAATTCGTTCATTCTTTCAGGGATTTCGCCCATTGGGATGTGCTTGGCTCCAGGGATCATGCCGGATTCAACTTCGTCATGTTCACGTACGTCAACCATTTCAAGCTTTTCGCCTGCTTCCAGTTTCTTTTGAAGCTCTTCAGTTGAGATTGTTTCAATTTTATTCATAAGTCATTTCCTCCAATTTTCAATAAAATTTATCCTTATTATTCAAGGATCCAATACCATATTGTATTTTCCCCTATTTATTATATAAAAACTCTTTTTATAATACAAAGGAAAAACCTCATGGGGTATTTCAATTTTATAAAACAAAGGACCGCAAAAGCGATCCTTTGCAAAACGTATTAGTTAGCGACAATGTTGACAAGCTTTCCTGGTACTGCGATCACTTTGCGGACTGTCTTACCGTCGATTTGTTCTTTAACGGTATTATCGCCCATAGCAATCTGCTCAAGAGTCTCTCTGTTGGCATCGGCAGGTACCATCATTTTTGCTTTGATTTTGCCGTTCACCTGGACAACGATTTCGACTTCGTCATCAACAAGCTTGGCTTCATCATATGCTGGCCATGCTGCATAGGTGATAGACTCGCTGTGCCCAAGCTTTTCCCAAAGCTCTTCTGTGATATGCGGTGCAATCGGAGCAAGCATTTTCACAAATCCTTCTACATATCCCTTAGGAAGTTCCTCAGCTTTGTATGCTTCGTTGATGAAGACCATCATCTGTGAGATCGCTGTGTTGAAACGAAGTCCTTCATAGTCTTCTGTTACTTTTTTAACCGTCTGGTGGTAGACTTTTTCAAGGTTTTGGTTTTCCACATCCTTGATCTTCGAGCTCAGGCTTCCGTTTTCATCGACGAACAGGCGCCAGATACGGTCAAGGAATCGGCGTGATCCATCAAGTCCATTTGTTGACCATGCAATCGATGCCTCCAGCGGTCCCATGAACATTTCGTAAAGGCGAAGTGTATCCGCACCGTGGCTTCCGACGATTTCATCCGGGTTGACGACATTGCCTTTTGATTTACTCATTTTTTCATTATTTTCACCAAGGATCATCCCCTGGTTGAAAAGCTTCTGGAATGGCTCTTTCGTATGGACAACACCCACATCGTAAAGAACCTTGTGCCAGAAACGAGCGTAAAGCAAGTGAAGTACTGCGTGCTCCGCGCCTCCAATGTAAATATCGACAGGCAGCCATTGCTTTAATTTTTCTTCATCGGCAAGCGCCTGATCATTCTTCGGATCGATGTAGCGAAGGTAATACCAGCAGCTGCCAGCCCATTGCGGCATGGTGTTCGTTTCCCTGCGGCCCTTTTTGCCTGTTTCAGGGTCAACCACATTCACCCAGTCAGCGATATTGGCAAGCGGGGACTCGCCTGTGCCTGATGGCTTGATTTCAGTTGTTTTAGGAAGGACAAGTGGCAGCTGATCATCTGGAACTGCTGTCATTGTGCCATCTTCCCAGTGGATGATTGGAATCGGCTCACCCCAGTAACGCTGGCGGCTGAACAGCCAGTCGCGAAGGCGATATGTGACCTTCTTTGTACCAATGCCTTTTTCTTCAAGCCAGGCAATCATCTTGCTGATGGCATCTTCCTTATTCATGCCGTCAAGGAATTCAGAGTTTACATGATCACCGTCGCCAGTATAGGCTTCTTCCTGGACGTTTCCGCCGGCTACAACTTCCTTGATTTCCAACTCGAATTTTTTAGCAAACTCGTAGTCGCGCTCGTCATGCGCAGGAACTGCCATGATTGCGCCAGTTCCGTATGACGCAAGAACATAGTCTGCGATCCAGATTGGCATTTTTTCGCCGTTTGCTGGATTGATCGCATAAGCCCCGGTGAAGACTCCAGTTTTGTCTTTTGCTAAATCGGTACGCTCAAGATCGCTCTTGCTCTTGATTTCATCAATATATTTTTCTACTGCAGCTTTTTGTTCAGAAGTAGTGATTTTATCAACCAATTGATGCTCTGGTGCAAGCACCGCGTAAGTTGCGCCGAACAGTGTATCCGGACGGGTTGTGAAAACCGTGAATGTTCCCTCATGTCCTTCGATGTTGAAAGTGATTTCCGCACCTTCTGAACGGCCAATCCAGTTGCGTTGCATATCCTTCAGGCTCTCCGGCCAATCAAGTAAATCAAGATCCTCAAGAAGACGGTCTGCATACGCAGTAATCTTCAGCATCCATTGTCTCATCGGACGGCGTTCCACCGGATGTCCGCCGCGCTCGCTTTTACCATCGATTACTTCTTCGTTCGCTAAAACTGTTCCAAGTGCCGGGCACCAGTTAACAGCGACTTCGTCAATGTACGCTAGCCCTTTTTCATAAAGCTTAAGGAAAATCCACTGAGTCCACTTGTAGTATTCAGGGTCAGTCGTGTTGACTTCGCGGTCCCAGTCGTATGAAAAGCCTAATGCCTTGATCTGGCGGCGGAACGTGTTAATGTTCTTCTCCGTAAATTCTGCCGGGTCATTCCCTGTATCAAGTGCATACTGCTCTGCCGGCAGTCCGAATGCGTCCCAGCCCATTGGATGAAGGACGTTGAATCCCTGCATCCTTTTCATGCGGGAAAGGATGTCTGTTGCCGTATATCCTTCCGGGTGTCCAACGTGAAGGCCGGCACCTGATGGATACGGGAACATATCAAGCGCGTAAAACTTCTCTTTCCCTTTATCTTCAGTTGTTTTGAACGTTTTGTTCTGTTCCCAATAAGCTTGCCATTTTTTCTCGATTTCCTGATGGTTGAAACTCATCGTCATGTCCTCCTGTTTGGTTTCGATTTATTTTAGCGGATGAATTTTTGCAAATAAAAAACTCCCGCCCCTGTAAAAGGGACGAGAGGTTATGTATGATCTCCCGCGGTACCACCCAAATTAGTGTGTAACACTCGCTTCATTCATCCTTAACGCGGAAAACGGCAAACGCTACTTGTGTGTTCACGTCTGCGACTCAAAGGCGAGTTCATGATGGTCCCGTCTGGCTTGCACCAACCGCCAGCTCTCTTCCTCAGGTTTATCACCACTACTACTCCTTGTCGAAGTCTTTCATTATGATATAGGGATATTGTAATAAAATTCCCCTGCAGATGCAAGCAGGGAGGAAAATAAATGATTATAGAGAGTATTATACGAATAAGCCGGCTTGGCGGTGCGGGTCTTTATACCTGTTCATCATGCGAAAATTATATCCCCATATGGATAAGTGCCCATCTCTGCAAATTGAGATGGGCCTTCAAAGATCACTTCCCGGTTTGTGCAGCTTCCAATAGCAGGTCCACAATATGCACGCCTCTCATTCTCTCAGAGAGTCCTTCGCGCTCAACTCCAAGCTTCATCTGCAGCAGACATCCCGGGTTTGCGGTTACAATCGTCGTTGCTTGGGTGGCCTTTGCCTGAACCATTTTGGAATCTAGTAACTGCATGGACATTTCACTTTCGACAATATTATAGATTCCCGCCGAGCCACAGCAGCGGTCGGCATTCTGCATCTCGCGGAATTCTGCCCCTTTGATTGATTGCAGCAGCGTCCTGGGTGCTGAAGCTGTTTTCATCACATTGCGCAAGTGGCATGAATCCTGATACGTAATAGTTTGCGGCGGCAGTTCGAGCTTCACTTTTTCATGAAAACCGACCTCCATCAAAATCTGTGAGATATCCTTGATTTTATCCGTAAAAGCTTGTGCCCATTCCTTCCATTCCGGATCATCTTTAAGCAAGTGGTCATAGTCGATCAGGAAGGCGCCACAGCCTCCTGCATTCGTGATGATAAAATCGACTCCGGTATCCTCGAAGGCTTTAATGTTCCTCCTCGCAAGTGCTTTCGCATCTTCCTTTTCTCCGCTGTGTCCATGAAGCGCTCCGCAGCAGGCCTGATCCTTAGGGATGACAATTTCACATCCAGCGAGCTGCAAAAGCTTCATCGTCGCATTGTTAGTTTCGAGGAACATTGTATCCATCAGGCAGCCGCTGAAGAATGCGACCTTATGAATCTTCGGGCCGATTGGCTCAAGATGCTCTGGCCGATTTTTCATTTCCTTCATTGTCGGCACCTGAGGGAGTACTTTCTCCATCGTGGCGAGCGATTCAGGGAAAAGCTTCATCACTCCTGTGCTGCGTGCAACCTTCTGCAGACCGGAGCGCTGATAGAAGCCAATAAGGCCCGTCAGCCCCCTCATCCGCTCCTGGTGAGGAAAAAGTCCTTTGAAAACAGCTTTCCTGACCATTTTGACTGGCATTGAGAATTTCTTGTTTTGATTGACAATATCCCGGGCATCTTCAAGAAGATGTCCATAATTCACCCCGGACGGACAGACCGGTTCACATGCCCGGCAGCCGAGGCAAAGATCAAGTGACCGCTCAAAATCTTCATCAGGTTCGATAAGGCCATCGACTACTGCCTTCATTAAAGCGATGCGGCCCCTGGGAGAATGCGATTCTTGATAGCCAGATTCGATATAGGTGGGACAAGTCGGCAGGCAGAACCCGCAGCGCATGCAGTTCAATAGCTCATCCTGGTTCATCTTTTCCTGGAATTGTGTCTGGATTCTTTGCTGTTCCTGTACTGTTGTCATTTTGTTACCACCACTCGTTTCCTGCTGTCTTTCGCAAAAATCTTTCCGGGATTCATGATATTGTTTGGATCAAGTGCCATTTTCACAGCCTTCATTGCTGCGATCCCTTCTTTTCCCAGCTTAAGCTCGAGATACGGTGCTTTCATGACCCCGACTCCGTGCTCGCCCGTAATTGTACCGCCAAACTCGATTGCCTTCTCAAAAATTTCCGCAAATGCCTTCTCGACCCTTTCCATTTCCTCATGATTGCGTGAATCAGTCGGACATGTAGGATGAAGATTTCCATCTCCTGCATGGCCAAAAGTACAGATATCCAACTCATACTTTTTCGCGATTTCATTGATTGCATTGACCATTCTGGCAATCTCTGATCTTGGCACAGTGGCATCCTCCAAAATGGTCGTCGGCTTTAATCTGGCCAATGCAGATAGAGCACTCCTGCGCGCAGTCCTTAGTGCTTCCGCCTCAGCTTCAGATTGCGCCAGCTGCACAGACACAGCCTTTTCCTCTTTGCACACCTCGGCAATCCTGGCCATGTCACGCTCGACAACTTCAATCGGGCCATCCTGCTCGATTAATAGAACCGCTTCAACATCTGTTGGCAGCCCGATTTTGGCAAAATCCTCGACAACCCTTAAAGTCGGCTGATCAAGGAATTCCAGCGTAGCAGGGATGATTTTGCTCGCAATGATCTTTGATACCGATTTAGCTGCCGCTTCAAGATCTTGATATAGAGCAAGCATCGTTTGTTTTGTCTCAGGCATCGGAATCAATTTAAGGATAGCTTCAGTAATGATGCCAAGCGTACCCTCGGAACCGACGAGCAACCTGGTAAAATCATATCCCGCGACATCCTTTGCCAGTTTCCCTCCTGTACGGATGATATCCCCATTTGGCAGCACTGCTTCAAGACCGATTACGTAATCCCTCGTCACCCCATACTTCAATCCGCGCAGGCCGCCGGAATTTTCGTTGATATTGCCGCCGATGGTTGATATTTTCATAGAGCCAGGATCTGGAGGGAAAAACAGCCCTTTTGGTTCCACCGCATTGATTAAATCAAGCGTTACCACCCCGGGCTGGACGGTGGCAGTCAGATTCTCTTCATCCACCTCAAGGATTTTGTTCATGTGTTTAAAAAGAAGCACGATTCCGCCTTCTGTCGGGCAAGTGCCTGCGCAAAGATTCGTCCCGGATCCGCGAGGCACAATCGGAATTTTATATTCATTGCAAAGTTTAACAACCTCAGATATCTCCTGTTTGTTCCGCGGACTTACAACGGCATCCGGCATTGATTGAAAGTTAGGTGTTGCATCATATGAATAGACCAGCCGACCCGTTTTGGAATCATCAAAATTAGCAGCAGTTACGATTGTGATTATTTTTTCTTTCACTGTGTTTGGAAGCATGAAAGTTCCCCCTAAAATAGATAAATAAAGCCAGGCTTCTTTTCAAACTGAAAGAAGCCTGGAATTTTTCTTGTAAATTTTTCACTTATCTTTATGGAATCATCCAGGACAGGACGCTATTTTGCAGGAATGTAAGAATTCCGACCAGCGTCACAAGGAACAAACTGTGTTTGATCGTGAAGCGGAACAGTTCGGATTCTTTTCCAGCAAGACCTACTGCTGCACAGGCGACGGCAATCGACTGCGGCGAAATCATTTTTCCGGTTACACCTCCCGAAGAGTTCGCTGCCACAGCAAGGATCGGATCCATGCCAACGGAAGTCGCGGTGATTTTCTGCAGGTTTCCGAATAAAAGGTTAGCAGATGTATCAGAACCAGTGATGAAAACGCCAAGCCATCCAAGGAATGGAGAGAAGAATGGGAACAGGACAGCACCAGTTTTTGCAAGCGTCATGCCAAGTGTCGTGCTCATCCCGGAAGCATTTGTCACATAAGCGAATCCCACGACCGAACCGATGGTGATGACAGGATACTTTAATTCATTCAGCGTCTCTCCAAAGGTAGCAGCCCAGTTTTTCCAGGAGATGCCGACAACGAATTTAGTAAGTATAGCGGCGATCAAAATCGCTGTCCCTGCGGCTCCGAGTACCTCCAGTTTAAATACGGCAGCAATCGGGGCGCCTTCAGAATTGATGATTCTGTTATTCAAGAAAGGTACTTCCGGTGCATATGTCAGTGAATGTCCTAAAGAGTTGATTGCCTTTAAAATCGAATTTGTTCCTTCATAATGGCCTATCAGGGCAAGCTTGATGGAAGGGATGCCCCATACAGAAATGATTGCAGTCAAAATAAGGAATGGGGACCAGGCTTTGAAAACTTGTGCCCCCGTATTCTGCTGTTTTGTTTTTACTGGCAGATTAACAGCTGATGTGGCTGCCATTTCCTCTTCTGCATCAAATCTGAAAATAGTCTTTGGCTTCCAGAACTTGAGGAAGATTGCCAGCGCGAACAATGAAACAAGCGCTGATAAAATGTCAGGCAGCTCCGGTCCAAGGAAGTTTGATGCCACGTATTGCGTAAGTGCAAATGAAACTCCGGAAACGAGGACAGCTGGCATTACTTCCATTGCCCTTTTGAACCCTGCCATGATCACGACTAGGTAGAATGGGATAAAGACAGATAAGAATGGCAGCTGTCTGCCGACCATTTTTGAGATTTCCATCGCCGGAATGCCGGTAGGGCCTTCAACAGCAATAATCGGAATACCAATCGCACCAAATGCAACTGGTGCTGTGTTGGCGATCAGGCAAAGTCCTGCAGCGTAAAGCGGCCTAAAACCCAATCCCACCAAAAGAGCAGCCGAAATCGCTACCGGTGCTCCAAAGCCAGCGGCACCTTCAAGAAATGCCCCGAATGAGAACGCTACCAAAAGTGCCTGCAAGCGGCGGTCTTCTGTTATAGACAGTACTGAATTGCGGATAATGTCAAACTGGCCAGTTTTAACTGTCAGCTTGTACAAAAATACGGATGTAATGATGATCCAGCCAATCGGGAGGATACCATACACTGCCCCCTGTGAAGCTGACATCAAAGCCATTCCCGCAGGCATTTTAAAAGCAACAATTGCAATAAGCAAGGCAACAGCAAGTGTTGTCAGGCCCGCTATGTACCCCTTCATCTGTTTGATAGCAAGTGCCCAGAAGAAATATAAAATCGGAATCAGTGCGACGATTGCGGACAAGGCCAGGTTATCCCCTACCGCTGTGAAATTTTGTGTGAACGACATACTTTACCCCCTGCTTTGATGATTTTTCTTTTAAAAACATTTTCCAGCTTAAAGTCATCAAGTAATCGCTTACATAAAATGATAAGGTCATCTGATGACTAGGTCATTAACTAATTTGAATTATAGAATGGACTTTACAAAATTATCAATATATTTTTTGAAATTTAGTAAAATATAATCAGAAGCGAGTACGGTTCTTTAAATTGAAATTTCCCGCTTATAGTGATAAACAATATTACAGAGCTGAGGAAAAATTGTATAATGGGAGTCAAGAGAACGAACTTTGGAGGCTTTACTTTGCAATATAAAAGAATCAAACCTAAAAAGATATATGAAGAAGTTGCCGAAACAATCCATGGCATGATCAGGTCTGGACAACTGAAACCAGGCGATAAACTGGATTCGGTCCAGCAGCTGGCTGAGAATTTCCATGTAGGGCGCTCTGCCATCAGGGAAGCATTGAGTGCCTTAAGGGCTATGGGACTCATTGAAATAAAGCAAGGAGAAGGGACATATGTCAGGGAATTTGAAACTGAACAAATCAGCTTCCCCCTTTCCACTGCTATACTGATGAATGTCCATGATACGGCGCATCTTCTGGAAGTGAGGAAGATCCTGGAAGCCGGCACTGTTTTTTCAGCAGCAAAAAAACGGACTGAAAAGCAGCTGCAGACAATGAGAGAGGCGCTGGATGAAATGAAACGTGCTAACGGCGATGAGGAGCTTGGAGAAAAAGCGGATCTGCAATTCCATATGGCGATTGCCGAAAGTTCGCATAATCCGCTGCTGATCAGCTTGATGAACCATGTTTCCGGCTTGATGGGCGAGACGATGAAAGAAACACGCCGGCTCTGGCTTTACTCGAAACAAACAACGACCGCACGGCTTCATGATGAGCATTATGCCATCTACGAGGCAATACATGCGCAGGATTCCGAAGAGGCAAGGAATTTGATGCTAAACCATATCGAGAGTGTGGAAGACATTCTCCATAAATACATTAACCAGGCAAAAACAAAACCAACACTCTAACCACATTTCTCACCTGGAAGTGTGGTTTTTATTTTATGATTAAAATTCAATCTTTCACACAAAATTTTCTGAAACCCCTTTCATAGAGAGATATTTTTGTAGTACTATTAATTTCAAATACAGTATTCAGGTCATCAGATGACCTGTTAATTATCATTCAGGAAAGAGGTTGGACAATGAAGGTAACCCTTTTTGCTACTTGTTTGGTCGATATGTTCCAAAGCAGTGCGGGCAAAGCAACAGTCGAACTGCTGGAGCGGCTTGGCTGTGAAATCGATTTTCCGGAATCACAGGTTTGCTGCGGTCAGCCAGCCTATAACAGTGGATATGTGAAAGAAGCAAAAGAAGCAATGAAATCTATGATCGATACATTTATTGATGCTGAATACGTCGTATCCCCTTCCGGTTCATGCATTACCATGTTCCGTGAATATCCTCATGTCTTCAAGGGAGATCCCGTTTGGGAACCAAAAGCGAAGAAACTTGCGGCCAAATCCTATGAATTGACGCAATTCATTGTAAATGTCTTAAAGATTGAAGATGTCGGGGCCAGCTTTGAAGGCAAGGTTACCTATCATACATCCTGCCACATGACGAGATTGTTAGGTGTCAAAAAAGCCCCTATGATTCTATTAAGCAATGTCAAGGGCCTCGAGTTCACAGAACTTCCGGGCAAGGAGCAATGCTGCGGCTTCGGCGGGACCTTCTCCGTCAAAATGGCCCAGATTTCCGAGCAAATGGTTGATGAAAAGGTTCGGCATGTAGAAGAAACGGGTGCCGAATATTTGATCGGAGCTGATGCTGGCTGCCTGATGAACATTGGAGGCCGCATCGAAAGACAAGGAAAACCAATCAAGGTGCTTCATATAGCAGAAATATTGAACAGCCGATAAATCTTGGAAAAGGGGGAATTTCCTATGCCAATGAAAATTGGATCAGATAATTTTAAAGAGCGTGTGGACCAGGGTATAAATGATTCATTCATGAGGGGCGCAGTTGCCGGAGCCCAGGAGCGGATGGGCACCCGGAGACAGGATGTTACTGAAGAAATGGGAAACTGGGAAGATTGGCGCAGCCATGGCGAAGAAATCCGCCAGCATGTCCTCGAAAATCTTGACTTTTACCTTGAACAGCTCAGTGAGAACGTTGCAAAGCGCGGCGGCCATGTTTTCTTTGCACAGACTGCCGAAGACGCTAATGAATATATAAAAGGCGTTGTCGAAAAAAAGAATGCAACAAAAATCGTAAAATCCAAATCAATGGTCACGGAAGAAATCAGTTTGAACACAACGCTTGAACAGGCTGGTTGCACCGTTGTAGAAACGGACCTTGGCGAATACATCCTCCAGGTTGATGACCATGATCCGCCATCACATATTGTCGTTCCTGCCCTGCATAAAAACAAGGAGCAAATCAGGGACGTTTTTACAAAGAAGCTTGGCTATCAAAAAACGGAAAAACCGGAAGAACTGGCCTGGCATGCACGCGAAATGCTCCGGCAGGAATATTTGACAGCAGATATCGGGATTACCGGCTGCAATTTTGCCGTTGCCGAGACAGGCTCCTTCAGCCTTGTGACCAATGAAGGAAATGCCGACCTCGTTACCTCCCTCCCAAAAACCCAAATCACGGTTATGGGGATGGAGCGGCTTGTTCCCACATTCGAGGAAATGGAAGTGCTCGTAAGCCTGTTGACAAGAAGCGCTGTCGGCCAGAAGCTGACAAGCTATATCACTGTACTGACTGGTCCACGGGAAGATCATAATGTCGATGGTCCTGAGGAATTCCACCTCGTCATCGTCGATAATGGACGCTCAAAAATTCTTGGAGGCGAATTCCAGTCTGTCCTCCAATGTATCCGTTGCGCTGCTTGTATCAATACTTGCCCGGTTTACCGACATGTCGGCGGACACTCTTACGGTTCGATTTATTCAGGGCCGATCGGAGCTGTTCTATCGCCGTTGCTCGGAGGATACGATCAGTATAAGGAGCTTCCCTATGCTTCCACCCTTTGCGGAGCCTGTACCGATGTTTGTCCTGTAAAAATACCCCTTCACCAGCTATTGCATAAACATCGGCAGGTAATTGTCGAGGAGGAAGGAAAAGCGCCTATTTCCGAGAAACTCGCCATGAAGGCTTTCGGTCTTGGAGCCGCATCCCCGATGCTGTACAAACTGGGGTCAAAGGTTGCTCCTGCAGCGATGAATCCATTCACAACCGGCGATAAAATTTCAAACGGCCCCGGCCCATTGAAAGCCTGGACTGAGATCAGGGAATTCCCTGCCCCGAATAAAGAAAGATTCAGAGACTGGTTCAAAAACAGGGAAAAAGGAGGCAATGAATCATGACAGGAACAATCCAAAACCGTGAAGCGTTTTTAAATAATATCGCAAGTTCGCTCGGAAGAAACCGTATAACCGGCAACATCAAGCCGCCAGTCTGGAAGCACGGTCCGCAGGATGAAGTTTTAAAGGATGCGACACCAGATGAATTGATTGATGTCCTGAAAACTCAATGTCTTAAAATCCACACAAGCCTGGTCATGACAGATGCCAAGAATCTGCCTGAAACCTTGAATGAAGTTGTAACCAACTATGGAGGCGGACCGGTCGTTTCCTGGAAGGATGACCGATTCGCAAAATGGGGTCTTGACTCCCTGATGAAGCAAGAATGGCCTTCGAAAAACATCGAAGTCTATGAATGGGACCATTCAAAAGGCAAGGAAAACATCCGCCAGGCTGAAAGAGCGAATGTCGGACTCACCATCAGCGAAATGACCCTCGCTGAGTCAGGGACAGTCGTATTATTAAGCGATAAAAATAAAGGCCGGACCGTCAGTTTCCTGCCTGCCACTTATATTGCACTCATTCCAAAGAGCACAATTGTGCCAAGGATCACCCAGGCTGCCCGCAAACTTCGGGAGATGCACCTTTCCGGCAAGCAAGTTGCATCTTGCGTCAATTTCATCACCGGACCGAGCAACTCAGCCGATATCGAATTGAACCTTGTCGTCGGAGTTCATGGACCTGTTAAAGCGACATATATTGTGATCGAGGATTTATAGTTTTTAAGTTTTAAAGCCGGTCTCCCAAAAAGGAAGCCGGCTCATTTTTTCGTTAATTGCACATTAACCCAGTTATATTACAAGCTCCAACTGCTAATTGCATGGTTATCCCCGAATTGCACCGGCATCCTTATATTGGAAATAAAAACCGATCCTCAATTAGAACCCTGGGTATTATTGAACCGTATACCCTCCATCTATGACGGCGGCCTGGCCGGTGATTCCTTTTGCAACATCACTGGCCAGGTATTGAACATAACTGGCGATTTCCTCGACAGCCAGCAGGCGTTTCTGCGGCACGAGCGGAAAAATGACTTCTTCGAGCACTTTTTCAAGTGGGACATTCCTTGTCTCCGCCAGGCTTGATAGCTGATTGCGGACCAATGGAGTATCGACATATCCCGGGCAGACGGCGTTGACGGTGATCCCGTGCTCTGCGGTTTCAAGTGCAGCTACCTTCGTCAAACCAATGACCCCATGCTTGGCACTGTTATAAGCTGCCTTACCAGCAAACCCCACTAGCCCATTGATCGATGCCATGTTGATTACCCGGCCAAAACCTTGCTTTTTCATGACCGGCAATACATGTTTCAAGGCTACAAACGGGGCTGTGAGCATTACTTTTATCAGCAATTCAAATTTTTCCGTTGGGAAGTCTTCAATCATGGATACATATTGCAGACCTGCATTGTTGATAAGAACATCGACACGGCCAAAGTGGTCGACGCACTTCACAACTGCCTGCTCAATGTCTTTTTCGCTGGTAACATCACATTTCCAGCCAGCAGCTTCGAATCCTGATTCACGCAAACTAGCTGCTGCTTCTTCCACCGTTCCTTCCTGTAAATCCGTTAAAAATACCTTCCCGCCCTGTTCAGCAAAACTTTTGGCGATCTCATACCCGATTCCCTGGGCGGCACCGGTTATCAGGACTACTTTATCTTTTACCATCGGGAAGCTCCTTTCTCTAAATACCTAATCCTAGTGTGAATAGTACAATCGCGATTGCCACACCAATCAGCGGTACAATGACGGTCACTGCTGCCACTGGATTGTAGGCATCCTGATGGGACTCGCCGCAAATCGCCCTGACAGTCGTGACCACATAACCATTATGCGGCAGAGAATCTAGCGCTCCCGAGGAAATGGCCGCTACCCTGTGCAATGCTTCCGGATTGACGCCCATATCCATGTAGTGTGGTGCGAGTAGTGGAAGTGCAATTGCCTGACCTCCGGAAGCTGAACCAGTCATCCCTGCAATGACACTGACGGCAATCGCCGCCCCAATCAACGGGCTTCCAGGTATATTCGTCATCGCATCTACCGCTGTCTGGAAAGCCGGAACTGCCTTCGCCACGCCGCCAAACCCAACGACTGCAGCCGTGTTGCCGATCGCAATCAAAGCACCCATCGTTCCTTCTGATAGTGCTTCCCAGAAATTTTTGAAGTACTTGCGATTTAGCAAATAGGCGGATATAACACCTCCTAGCAAAGCGATGATGAGTGCTGATTGTTTTAATGAGTCATGGAAAACGAAGGAAATAACCAATACCACTACCAAAGGAATGAGACCCATTAAAGGATGAGGAAGTTCTCGTTTTTCCAGCATTGGATCGGTCTTCCTCGCTTCAAACTTCTCCCCTTTTGCGATGGCTTTTGTGATCATTCGTTTCAGCCACCAGTATCCAAAGATCATCATAAAGACGGCAACGATGGCGCTGACCTCCCAGCCTGCAAGCGGAGAAGTATTGAGGAACTCAATCGGAATCCAGTTCTGGATTTCCGGAGAACCTGCAGAAGTCATTGTGAACGTAACCGAACCGAAGGCCAATGCAGCAGGAATGAAACGCCTTGGCAAATTGGCCTGCCTGAACAAGCTCAAGGCCATTGGATAAACAGAAAATGCTACGACAAACAAGCTCACTCCGCCATATGTCAACACAGCGCAGGCAACGACAATCGCTAGCACGGCATATTTCATCCCCAGCTTCTCGACGATGAACTCAGATACGCTGTCTGCTGCGCCGCTGTCTTCCATTACCTTTCCAAAAATCGCCCCAAGCAGGAACATCATGTACCATGCGGTAACGAAACCCGAAAAACCAGACATATAGTTCCCGACAAAGTTAGCCGCCCCTTCTTCAGCCAGCTGCGGAAACAGCGGCATCCCGCTGAACACAGCTACAAACAACGCGGAAATCGGCCCGACAATAAGCAGGTTCATCCCTCTCATCGTCAGGTAAATCAATAAAGCCAGACCGCCAATCAATCCAATCATACTCAGCATTCTTTTTTCCCCCTTGTTATGTTAAAGTGAACAACTAAAAAAAACTGCCCTCCTTGCCAAATGTGATGGTAACGCTTACAAAAGACTAGAATAAAATTGCTGTATTATCTTATTGCAACTATCGTGCCAACTTTTCGAACCAGGCGGATCGGTATGTATTCATAATTTTCAGTCACTTTTTTCCGGATTTCCGGACTCTAGCATTCTTCTATTCCTTTTACTTAATAGGAATCTGTTTTTTTGAGCTGTGCTTTTCCCACTGATAAACACCATTCATACAGTGGGAACCCTTTTAAATATTGCTAGAAAACAGGGAAGTCCGGAAACTCGGACAGCATTCCGAGTTTCCGGACTACAAGAGATCGTATTTATTCAATTTTTCATAAAGTGTTGATTTGCTGATCCCCAGCTCCCTGCCCACCAGCATTTTGTCGTCATTATTCCTTTCAAGACTTTGCTTCAATACCCATTTTTCTGTTTCTTCAACAATATCTTTTAGCTTCTTGTTCTTGAATCGATAAATCGCTGTCTGTGATTGCAGGTAATCCGGCAAAGAATCCAGCGTAATTTGTTCTCCTTTAGTCAAATGAACGGCAGCTTCGATGACATTTTGCAGTTCGCGGATATTCCCCGGCCAACTGTATGATTTCAGGATTTCCATCACATTTCTTTCCATTCCTGCAATCCGCTTGCCTAACCGGTTTGTGACCTTTTCGATAAAATAGGCGATCAGAAGGTTCAAGTCCTCCGCACGTTCTTTTAATGGAGGGACGCTGAAAGGGACGACATTGATCCGGTAAAATAAATCCTCTCTGAATCGTTTCTCCTCGATCATGTTCTCAAGCGGCCTGTTTGTGGCAGCAATGATCCTTACATCAACTGAAACTGGTTTAGTAGAGCCAATCGGTTCAATCTCTCCATCCTGCAAGGCACGCAACAGTTTTACCTGCATGCTCAGCGGCATGTCGCCAATCTCGTCAAGGAAGAGGGTGCCGCCATTTGCCAGCTGGAATTTCCCCTTTTTCCCGCCTTTTTTCGCGCCTGTAAATGCTCCTTCCTCATAGCCAAACAACTCGGATTCTAGCAGGTTTTCGGGGATTGCTCCGCAGTTCACCTTGATGAAAGGCTTCTGGCTCCGGCTGCTTAACTGGTGGATGCTGTGGGCAAACAATTCCTTCCCTGTGCCGCTCTCTCCCCTGATCAAAATTGAAATATCGCTGTTTGACACCATTTTCACTTTCTCTTTTAAACTGACAATCTGCTGCGACTCGCCTAGGATGTCATCGAGCGTATATTTCACCCCAGAATCAATTTTTTGAATGTAGGGCTGCATTCTCGTGAGCAGGCTTTTTACATGGCTGTCCATTTTCATCCATTCCTGTGTGTCCCTGAAGAAGACAGTGCCGAACGCTGCAACTACCTCACCATTTTTGATGATGGGCACCCTGTTGGCAATCATGTAATTGCCTTTGATATATTGCAAGTCGGCCAGTTCTTCCTGGCCGGTCTTGGCCACAATATGCATCCTGGTATTCTCGATCACTTGTGTCACATGCCGGCCAATCGTTTCTTCCCGATTGACTTCAAGGAATTCACAATAATTATGGTTGATATAAATGATCCTTCCTTCTTGATCCACGACCACAAGCCATTCAAATGCATTCTCGACAATAGTTTCAATAATGTCTGCAGGGATATGTAAAAGCTTTGTATTCATAATCCGCCACCTGGTTTTTCTTTTGATTTTATCACATTTTTCTGAAAATAATAACGGATACAAAAAAAGCACCTGAAAAGGCGCTTTCGTCTACATTAACTGCATGGTCGTGATGCAGGTCGCATCGTTTTCAAAAGTGGATATTTCTGATTCAACACTTTTACCGTCATATCCAATCTTTGTTTTGTACTTTTTATCACGCGGAAGCCATAAATCGATGAAGCCGTTCGGCTGGGACATCATCTTCTCGTCAACAACTACGTTTCCGTCCTCATCCTCAATATATACATCAAACTCTTTTTCAACCAATTCACCTTGACAACCTGTCAAGCTATGATTCGTTCAAGGATGGGTTTGATTTTCATAAGGTGCGATTGAGACGAAGAAGTCTTCTTCTGAGATGTCATAGACTTGCTTGTCCCCTTCACTGTCAGCAATCGTCAACTCATGTGAGGTGATGGATGCCTTGTGGTCCTTGTTTTTGCCCGCGCTGTAATCACTCACCAATTCCTTGATGTTTTGTTGTTGTTTTTCAGGTTCAGCAGATTTTTCTCCGCCATTGCAGGCAGTTAACAGTCCTGCAGCCAAAAACGCCATTCCTAGAATTTTAAATTTCAACCCATTCACCCCCTTATCTTTCAAAGTATGATTATATCATAATCCCACATTCCTATATTAGATGCAAAATATGCATTTTTTATCGAGAAAAAATGCATATTTTGTGACTGATTAGAAAGGGAGCTGGACCCCCTTCGGCCCAGCTCCCTGTTGTTTTTTATGCTTGTGCTGCACGTTTTGAGATTCTTTTAACTTTGCGTTTGTGCAGCAACATTATGAGATACCTTCATTTTCCGGTCGTAAACAAGTGTAGTGAAAATCCCGATAAACATGATCGCAATCAGGATTGCGAATAACATGGGCATACCGTACAGGTCGACAAGGATTCCGCCCATAAGCGGGCCAATCATCCTTCCGCCCGTAGCGGTACTGTTGACGATTCCCTGGTAAAAGCCTTCCCGTCCTTTTGGCGCCAGGTCATTTGCAATTGTCGGAACGGCCGGCCAGATCAGCATTTCCCCAATCGTCAGGATCACCATGCCAGCAACGAAGCCAGAGAACGCTTGAGCTCCCGCAGCCACTGCATAGGAAACCATGAAGATGACCATTCCGATGATGATCTGCAGCTTCAGCTTATTCTGGAACGGCTTGATCAGCCTGTTCACAATTGGCTGGCCAAGGACGATCAATGCGCCGTTAATTGTCCAGAGAATGCTGTATTGGTTCAAGGAAATATTCAATTCCTGAGTATAAGCTGCAATCGTTGTTTGCCATTGTACGTACCCCACCCAGCAAAGCAAATAGCCAACAGACAGAATCAAAAGAGCATACAGCTTAGTATGGCTTTTTACCGCGCCGTTTTCCTGGAGGACGTTCGTTTGCATCGCAGCCCTGGTGTCGATGCTGCGATAGCCCAAAATAGCAATCACCATGAAAATCAGGTACATAGCTACGTTCGCTATGAAAATCAGCTGGAATGAATAGGATGCGACAAGCCCGCCAAGCGCTGCCCCAACCGCGACCCCAAGATTCTGAGCCACATAAATAGCGTTGAATGCTTTGCGGCCACCCTCTTTCCAGACCGACCCAGCCATTGCATACATAGCCGGAAAGACGATTCCAGAACCAAAGCCAACCAATGTCAAAAAGAAAATATACTGCGGCCAGCCAGGCCAAAAAGTCAAGCCAAGCAGTGCCAAAATGGTGATGCTGATTCCAAGAATGATAGATTTGTAGCCGCCGATTTTATCAAAAAGACTCCCGCCAAAAAGATTGCCGATGACGCTGGCAGCTGAATTCAGCATCAATACGATTCCAGCAACAGACAATGATTTGCCGAGGTGCTCATGTATATAGATTGTGTTCAAAGGCCATAAAAAAGAGGAACCAGTAACATTGACTGCCATCCCGATAATCAAAAGCCACAAGGCTCTAGGCATCATATAACGCCTTCTTTCACTAAATTAATTTCGAAAAAACAAAAAGCGAAAGCGCCTCGTTCAGCCCCGACAAGCACTGGAGGGCCGACCGGTGAAGTCGTTCTTTGACTTCATTGGGCGGACCGAAATCGAAAAGAATAGCCGACTGCCCAGAAACGCAGAAACTGGAGACTCCGACAAAGAAGCGCTTTTTGCTTCTGCAGGCGGAGTTGAAGTTTCGGAGTTTCTAGGAGGCGACACTAGACAAGTGACTCAAGGGGCTAGGCGCTGGAGCTGGATTAAGAAAAACATATATAGTTATCCAAACAGTATATAAATTAAATTTCCAATGCAATACCAAAGTAATTTTAGTGGTTTTTATCGTGGGTTGCAATAGGAATTTATACAGGGATTTGAAGTTGAAATTTTCTATTTTTTTGGTAGTGAAATTGGAAAAAATATTTGATTATTTCCAGTTCGCGGAATTACCTGTGATTTTCGCGGAATTGGGTTGTTCTTTCGCGGAATCTAGCAGTGTTTTCGCGGAATTGAAGCTTAATAACATAGGATTTTTCATAAATTGTAGACTTTATTCGTGGAACCAAGCAAAACTTACCCCAAATCAATGCAGAATCCAGACGTGTTTTTATCAAATCAAACGGTGTTTTCGCCCGATTCCATTTAATCAATAAAAAAACTAATCAAGGATGATTGACACTTCTCATGTTTTCTGCAAAACTAAAGAAAACACCGTACAAACTAGCATTTGCACAGTGTTTTCCTATTTATCTATTCTCTAAATTTACTATTCTCTATTTTTTTGGAGCTGGCTGTTGGGCCGGGAAGTAACTGTTGATTGCTTTGTCTTTCTTCTTGAAGTTATCTTTTTCGTCGTAAACAGCCTTCTTCACCTTTTCAATCTCTGTCTTGACCTCTTCTAAATTGACGCCTTTTTTGGTCAATTCTTCGATGGCAATATTGATGGCTGCGTTTGATTCTTCAGTCGAAATCCTCAATGAATCCATTGATCCCTGCGGATTATGGAAACCAGCCGAACTTTCAGCCGCTACGATATCCCAGAACCATTGTCCTTTTCTGATATGCTCCTGAGCCTGCTTTATTTTTTCTTCGCTTACTCCTGATGTGATCATCTTATTCACGTAATAGTGTGAGGTAATCGAAATATCCTCGGCCTTATGAAGGGCTTCCATATGAGTATCCTGAATACCGATTACGCGTTCTTTCAGCTCATCCATATCCCTGTTGGTATGGCAGGTTGCGCAGGATTGATCCATTGTCTTCAGAGGCGATGTCCACCAGTGTGAACTGATTTTCTTTTTGCCGTCTACTCTGTCATATGGCATGTGACAGTCTGCACATGTGACTCCAGCCTCGCCATGCGGACCTTCGATATGTGTCTCAAAGTCAGGGTGCTGGGATTTCAGCATTGGCGTTCCGGAAATATTGTGAACCCAGTCTTTCTCAAAACCTTGTTCCTTGGCAGTTGTCTCATAGTATTCATACATATCTTCAGGCTTGAATCCATTCGCCCAAGGATAGGTAACTTCACTATTGTCAGCTGCAAAGTAGTACTCTACGTGGCACTGTCCGCAAACATAGTTCCTCATGTCATTCTTTGTTGGGTTGGACATGTCGATGCCCTGTGATTCCATTGCCTTGATGAAGCTTGGGCGTGTGACGCGCAAATCCATCGTCTGCGGATCATGGCAGTCTGAACAGCCGATTGGTGAATGGCCCATTGCTTCTGCTTTCGGCCAGATGTCTTTGTTAAAATTGCCGCTCCAGTAATCGTCACCCATTTCCTCGATCATGTGCGGTACGGCAGTCGATTTACATGTCAAGCAGGAACCGACCGACTTGTCAGTGATCCTCGCGATCGCCCGGACGTCCTCATTCGCGTAAATATGGCCGCGATCTTCATTGTATTCAGTCGCAAAGCCATAGCCGTTAAAAAGGACTGGCAAATACGGTTCCTTGTCATGGTCGAATTTGCTTCGTTTCACGGAACCGCTGTATTTTGTGTCTTCCATCTTTTCGTTTTGTTTGTAGCTGTCATATTGAAGCGGGAAAAGATCCTTGAAGGCTTCATTGCTGATTTCATCTTTGCTAAGCCCCGTTTTTAGCTCACTGGCTGAAGTGGCTTCTTCATCCGAGCTGGAGCAGCCTGTAATGATGAGCATGACAGCCACAAGGAGCAAATATGCCCAGCGGAAATTTCTAGCCATTGTTCATCGTACCTCCTTTTTTCTCTAAAAGCTCGCCTGGTTTAGGCGGTTTAAAATAATCCTCTGTCTTGAAGCCTTTTCCATGCGGCACTGCCTGGTGGCAGCTTGAACAGCTGTCTTTAGCATCATGCGAAATATTTTCCAGTGTATTTTCATGGCAGCTGATACAGTTTTCATTTATGACTTCGTCAGAGCTTTCTGTTGCGTGGAGCACCTTCGGTATTTTTGCTTCCCCTAGTGTATTGAAATACACATGTGTCATGCCAGCCTTTGCCTTATAGGTATATTTTTTGACCATATTCTCGTGTGGCAAATGGCAGTCCCCGCAGGCCAGACCGGCGTGGTTGGAATCGGAAAACGAGTCATGGACCTCTGTCATGATATGGCAGCTTGAACAGAATTCAGGTGAATCCGTATAAGCGAGTGTCTTGACAGTGACGACCGAAACAATGATTCCAGCGAACACACCAATGAATAACAGCATCTTTTTGTCTATTCCCAGCAGCTTTTTCAGCATTCTCTTTCACCTCCCTTATAGCCAACTACTAAAAACTGTTCCCGCATTCATACGAAAACAGCCTTATTAAAACACGACTGTGCTTTAACCAAGGTCATGGTGAAACTTTTTCCTGGATCAGACTGATTAAATCATCCTTCGTTGTCGGCCCGGAAAAGCGTTCGACTATCTTGCCGTCCCCGTCAATGATGATGGTCTCAGGCTGTCCGATCACATTGTAATCTTTAGAGATGTCTTCTTTTGTGTCTAGAAGATACGTAAGCTTTGAGCCACTTTCTCCGATATATTTTTCCATCCGTTTTTTCGATTCGCCTTTTGCGAGGATCAAAAGCTTTGCACCCTTGTATTCTTTGCCGAAAGCTTCCAATTCTGGCGCTTCATCAATGCATGGCGCGCACCATGTTGCGAAAAAATTCAGGACGACCGGCTGGCCCTTAAAATCAGAAAGTTTATAAGTATTGCCGTCGATATCCTGCAGTTCAAAATCAATCGACTGGTCACCAGGCTGGGCGGATGCTTTCCCGCCCAGTCCGCTGACCAAAAAGCCAAGGACTCCGATGACAGCAGCAATCACGATGACCGGAACGATTTTTTTGCCCATTTTCATCACCCGCTTTTTAAAAATCTGAGTTCCATTCTTCCAGTATTTCGATCTCTTTTTTCAGCTGCTTCTGGCGGCGGCCAAGCACAACGACATATCCCGCTATCAACGTCCAGATCACTGTATAACCCATGAATAAGTAAGTCATTTTCCATTCCTCCTTAATAGTTAGCCCGCAAGCTTTTCAATTGCTTTTGACTTAGCCTTTTTGACGATATGTCTCATTTTTTCAATTTCGATGCCTTTTCGCATCAGGAACGTGTACAACAAGGTGATTGTAAAAATCGAGAACAGCAAGGTGACAAGCATGTCAGGCTCGATCCCGCCTCCTGACTGGTTTTTGCCTTCACCGAACACGATTGGATGAAGCTTCGTGTTCCACCAGCGAATCGCCATGAAGACAATTGGCACATTGATGACACCAACGATGCCAAAAACAGCTGACAGCCTTGCGATTTTTTCCATTGAACCGTCCATCTTGCGGACGAAAAGATAAGCGACGTATATGAACCAGAGGATCAGTGTTGTCGCGAGGCGGGGTTCCCATGTCCACCATGTATTCCAGCTTGATTTTCCCCAGATCATCCCGGTGATTAATGTGATTGTCGTGAAAAGGACGCCAATTTCAGCTGAGATTCCGGCATTGATATGGTACTGAAGCCTTGGTTTTATCAGCACTCTCACACTGTAATAACCAACTACACCGAAAGCGAGGAAAGCGACCCAGGCACTGCCAACATGGAAGTAGAATATTTTTTGCGTGGCACCCATCATTTTTTCAACAGGCGACCAGATGAAAATCAGGTAAAGCGCGATAAAAAATGATGGTATCAGCGTAAACAGCAAGATTCGGTCAATCAAACCAGCATTTTTTTTCATCAAGATCCCTCCATAATAAATTCAAATAAGAAAAAGCATGCGGCTAAAAATAACAAGTCATAAGCTCCCATTAATCTGATCCATGACGCTGCATCAGCAATCACTTCATTTTCCAGAACGATTCTTGTCGCCTGGACTCCGGCAATCAGCAATGGGCTTAAAAGCGGAAGCAGCAACACCGGCAATAACATTTCACTGTTTTTGGCATTCGCTGACAGGGCAGCCAGGAATGTGCCGACAATGATAAAGCCCAGTGTCCCGATGACGACAACGAGAATGAACCAGCCTATTTTCCCAAAGAAGCGGTAGTCGAACAGCAGGAACAGCACCGGAATGCTCACAAGCTGAACAGCTGTGACGAGGATGAAATTCGCCAGCGCCTTCCCCAGATAAATACTCGAAGGATCGATGGGTGCCGAGCGCAGTCCAGTCAGGGCATCATTTTCATGCTCCGAAAGAAACGAGCGGTTCAGGCCAAGAATCCCGGAAAAGACAGTGATCAGCCAGACCAGACCTGGAATGACAGCCTTCACCATATTGTTGGTTGGATCGAAGGCAAAGCTGAAAATGAGGACAACCAGACTGGAGAAAATGACCATCATCCCAATCGTCTGCTTTGTCTTAATTTCATTGCGAAGGTCTTTGCTGGCAATCGTCCAGGCATCTAGAAGAATCGACATCATGAGCTCTTCACCTCTGATTCATACCATTGCTTCATCTCTGCCAGGCTGATCCCATCACCAAGTGGCCTGGTCGCGATGATTCTCCCCTTTTTCAGCAGGGCAGCCCTGTCAGCAAGGGCATGCACCTGTTCAAAATCATGTGAGATGATGAGGATGGACGTTCCGCTGTTCCGTTTGTTTTTAATGATTTGATTCAGGAGCGCAACGGCTTCCTGGTCAAGTCCGGTGTGCGGCTCATCGAGCATCAGGATTTCGGGATCAGGCAGCAGCACCCTGGCAATCGCCAGCCTCTGCAGCATCCCTCTTGAGAATGAGCGGATTGGCATATCGCGGAACAGGTACAACCCAACCTCCTTTAAAAGCTCATTCGCTTTCCTGTCAAGGTCCTTCACCTTGTAAAGCTTTCCGTAAAATCTAAGATTCTCGAGCGGAGACAGGTTATTGTACAGGAAGGATTCATGACCTAAGAACCCAATCCGCTGCTTGATCTGTGCAGAGTTTTTCCTGACGAGCTTTCCATCAAGGAGAATCTCTCCGCTTGTAGGCTGCAGCAATCCGACCGTACATTTGAAAAACGTACTTTTCCCGGCACCGTTTGGCCCTATTACCGCGAGGATCTCCCCTTTTTGGAGTGTAAGGGTGATGTTTCGCAGTATCAGTTTATCTCCCAGCATTTTGGTCATTTTTCGCAGTTCAAGCATGGTCCCCAACTCTTTCATCCAGTGTATTGTTCCAATTCCTTGTTCACCTGGTCCAGTCGGCCCTGGTAATCAAGCATTTTTTTATTTATTTCTTCGGTCATTCCTGCTGAGCCGAGCCTGCCTTCCAATCCGGCAAGCTCCTCCTCAATCACTTTTTTCCTTAGTAAAAGGTGCCTGAACAGTTTCTCATTATCGTCAATCACCTCATGTACAGCAGTCCGTTTTCGTTGAAAAAACCACAATAGAGCAATTACAACTACCAGAAACATCAGCACATAATGAGGATTCAACAAGTTCAATCCAGGCGACGTCAGCCAAAAGTTCACGAGCCATTCAGGGTGATAGGCAGGAGCCATTCAACTCACCCCTTCTGCTGGCGGAGTTTTTTCAGTTCCCTGAGAATTTCTTCTTCCGCATCGTCAGCCTGCATTTTCGCTTTGCCTTTTGGCAGTTTGGTTTTGCCTTGCTTAAGCGTTTCTGTTTCTTCCTTTAATAGGTCAGCTGCCAGCAATTGATAATTTTCTTTCATTTTTTCAAAATCATCACTATTGATTTTTTTCATCAGAAAGTCCATTTCCAGCTCATTCACTGCGCTGTACACCTGCTCCAGAGTCAGCTTTTCACCTTCTGCTTCCCTTCCTACGGGCTGGAATTCACCTGAGGAAAAGAAGGGAGAAATGATAAAGTAAAAACAAGTAATGATCACGAGTGATCCAATTATTAAAAATACATAATCCATTTTCATCAACTCCTAGAAAAGCTTTCGGCGCTCTTCGTCAAAAGTTTTGGATGCAATTTCCTTCTCGATTTCGGAATCCCATCCTGCTTTGGCTTCAACGTTTACTTCCGCCTTTTTGAGTGTCAATTTCCTGATCCAGACCCCGACGATCACAGTTCCGATGCCAAATCCTGCAGCCGGCATTCCCCAGGCAATCCAGCCGCTAGTGCCGCCGCCAGGTGTTCTCAAGGCTGCCTGCCCGTATTCATCAACATAAGATTGGATGATTTCCGGCTCTGATTTGCCGCCATTCAGCATTTCTACCACTTCGTCATAATAAATTTTCTTGATTGAACAGGTGGATAGATCATGATCTGCATGACCCTGCATATCAAGCTGGGTGATGACGTGCTTGAATTCTTTTGAGTTATAAGTGAAAGCAGATGTCAGACCAGGAATCAAGATGAAGCAAAGGAATGTCGCAACGAAAATTTTCTTTTTCATCTTCATCACCTTCCCGCAAATTTATTGGTCTGGTAGCGGATCGATGCCGGTCTGCCTCCAATTAACGCGAATGCAGTGCCAATCACCATGATGATACCGCCCATCCAAATCCAGCTGACGAATGGATTCACTTTTACCATGAAGGTAACTTTGTCTTTGTTTTCCCAGGAACTGAGCACCACGTACAAGTCCTGGCTCCAGTTCGTCTTGATTGCTACCTCTGTTGATGGCTCAGGCCATGTTTCGTAAAAGATTTTTTCCGGCTTGATTTTGCCGATATCCTTGCCTTTATAAGTTACATCCACATCCGCGGCGACTACGCCATTTCCATTTTTCATATGCTCGGTCAGTTCATTGAATTTCAGGGTGTATTCGCCAATCTTGATGCTGTTCCCGGCGTCGACGGTTTTCAATATTTCTGTTGAGTAAGAGTGAGAAGATATGACTCCCACCGCAATCAGCGCAATCCCGATATGGACGATATAACCGCCATAGCGGCGCTGGTTTTTCACCGTCAGCTTGAAAGCGGCTTTCAGGATGTTTTCCTTTGTCGCTTTCCGTCTTGCGCCAATGCCCCTAGCGAATTCAAGCAAATGTGTACCAAACATGAAGCTTGTTGCCGATAACCCGATGATTGCGTATATTCCTTTAACACCGAAAACGAACAGGAGGATGGCAGTCGCAATGCCCATCGCAAGCGGCCAGAGAATATTTTTCATGAACTTTTCAAATACGGCTTTTTGCCAGGCAATCAGCGGACAGATTCCCATCAGCACAATCAGCACCAGCAAAATCGGGGCCATGACTTTATTAAAGTAAGGCGCTCCAACATTGACCTTAGTCCCGGTGAATGTTTCTGAAATCAATGGATACATCGTGCCCCAGAAGACAGCGAACGCTGCGGCCACAAGAATCAGGTTGTTCAGCAGGAAGGTGCTTTCCTTTGAAAAATAGGCTTCGATCGGACTGCTCTCTTTCTTGATCAATCCATATCTAGTCATGACGACATATAGTGAAAACAGCATCATGAATGCCATGAACACAAGGAAGTAGGTTCCGAGGTTACTGTCCCCAAATGCGTGGACACTGGTCAGGACTCCGCTTCGGACAAGGAATGTTCCAAACAATGTCAGGATGTAAGACAGGATGATCAAGCTTACATTCCAGGTTTTCAGCATATTTTTCCGTTCCTGTATCATCACTGAATGCAGGAATGCTGAAACGGTCAGCCATGGAAGGAAGGAAGCATTCTCAACCGGGTCCCAGGCCCAGTAGCCGCCCCAGCCAAGCTCAAGATAAGCCCACCAGCCTCCGATCACGTTTCCAAGTGTCAGGAACAGCCATGCCAGCAACGTCCATCTTCTCGTCAGCTTGATCCACTCCGAATCCATTTTCTTGAGGATCAGTGCCGCAATCCCGAACGCGAATGGAACCGCCAGTCCGACATAGCCCATATAGAGCGTTACAGGATGGAGGATCATCCCCGGATTTTGAAGCATCGGATTCAACCCTTTTCCGTCTGCCGGAATTTTATCGGTCATTTCAAATGGATTTACATTGAGGGCCATCACCGTAAAAAAGAACAGGATATTCACCATCAGGATACTTGAGACATATGGCATCATAGGGTTCTTTTTTTCTTTTGAAAATACGACCATTGCCGCATAAATCGATAATAGGAAAGCCCAAAGCAGCAGGGATCCGGCATTTCCAGCCCAGAAGGCTGTCAGCTTGTAAGCCATCGGCAGGCTTTCGTTTGTATAGGAAGCCACATATTTATATTGGAACTGGCTTGTTCCGAGAAGATACAGCAGCAGGAACGATGAGATGCTCGAAACGAAAGCCAGTGAGAGGACCGCTCCTCTTGCACTTTCAAGCCATTTGCTGCTTTTCTTCTTTAACCCGGTAAGATTGGCGATGATTCCATACAGCGAAATCGCGATTCCTAGGTAGATTGAGATATTCCCGATCAGATACATACAGATAACCACCCATCTGTTTTATTCCTTCTTGTCATTTTTGTACATTTCCTTATGCATTTCGCTGTCATAGTTCTCCATGTCTTCGCCTTCATATTTTGTCGGGCATTTCGTCTGGACTTTTTCCGCTTCGAACACTCCGTCTTTCTGAATAAAACCTTCGACTAAAACAATGACATCTTCGGAGAAGTTATCTGGCTTGATTCCTTTATGGAAAACCTGCAGTGTCCCTTCGCCTTCTTCGTAAAGTTCGAAACGAAGCTCCAGCTTATCCGCATCCCATTTCACCGATTCCTTATTGAGCAAGCCCTGAGTCATAATATAGTCGCCTTCATAGTTCGATCCGTTTTTGCTCAGGTCTTCAATCGTAATTTCCTTGCTTCCCGCACTTGGCATCGTTGAAAACATCATGATGACGAACGCAATTGCTGCAAGTCCCAGTCCGATCACGATTTTTTTGTTTTTGGACATCACTTTTTACCTCCCAGCTTTTTATGCAGTTCATTGTATTCAGTTTCCGTTATGCTTCCTTCAACGAGCATCGCCCTGAGTTTTGCCTTTTTAGCTTCTAATTCAGATGAAGCATTGACCTGCACAGGCTTTGTTTTCTGTCTCTTCATGAAGAAAATTAATAACAAAGCGGCGATGATTGTGATACTCCCGACTACCGTGATAACCAGCCATAAAGGCATTTTCTCGTCGTTCTGTTTAACAGTTCCCGCCTTTTTTGCATCCCCAGCCATGTCCTCCATGATCTCAGCGGTCGTCCTGTCGTCAGTTCGTTTGTATTCGAGCTTGATATTCTTTGCTTCACCGGCTTTCATTCCCTGACTCTGATAAAGGAACATATTCATGTTGTAGGAATTTTTCTGCTGCTGCTCTGAAGCCGGTTCAAGCTTGAAGCTTTCCGAATTGAGCGGTTCAACGAAAATCAGGTTCAGCAAACCAATTTCCGTAAAGTTTGTAAAATCGTAAGCAAGCTCCTTTGTGCCGTCTTTCTCGCTGATGCTGTCTGTGTAGTACTCAATCACAAATTTGTAAATCTCCCCCGGCTGGATTTCCTCACTCGTTTCCCAGGAAATTGTTCCTTTTTCCTGATCCAGCTCGTATTCAATTTCATTCATTTCGGTGAGGTCCCGCGAATAATCACCGGCAAAACCAATCCTGAAATTCTTCTCATCCATTGGGAGCGGAACGACCACCTGGCCTTTTTGTGGCTGTTCAGCATTGTTTTTAAGAGCGCCATGGTATCCCACCAGCAGTGGCGGATTCTTCTTTTTATCTTTCGGATGGTAGGAATACTCAGGCATCACCTGGATTGTGAGCTCCTCCATATTCAAAACATCTGGTTTAGCCTCTGCTTCAGCCAGACCAGGAAGCTGAAAAATGAATAATAAGATGAAGGACATCATTAGCTTAGGAACTTTCATTTTCTTGACTCCTTTCTATATGTGACGAATTCGTGAATAGTTTCACAAGACAACTTTCATTTAAAAACAACTATTTCATCTACTGGCGTTTTTAATTTCCTGCTCCTGCTTTACTACCTTATTTAAACCATTTCTCAGAGCCCTCAATCTGTGATTTAAATCACGAAATTTTCGTCAGTTTTATCCGAATTGTGAACGGGGGGTATTTGTTAAATGAACAATACTGCCGCCCTTCTACTATTGACACAATAAAAAAACCCCACTTCCTTTCTGGAAGTGAGGGTGTTACAAATTTATGAAGATTGCCCTGGTTCGGGATGGAATTTTGACTTTACAGGCTGCCCGCCACTTTGTTCATACATCTTCTTGGATTCTTTGATTGGATCATGCTCCATTCCAAGTTCAATATCCTGGTTGTTCATTCCATTCCGTGTCTTTTGTTCAGGATTATTCTGCTTTGAGCGCTTTTTCAAAGTTTATCCCTCCCGTTTTAATGATCAAGCAATATCATATTGTTTTGAACCTGCTGCAGCTGCAGTCTCATTCTGTGAAGCTGGTCACGCTGCTGTGCATTCGCACTGAAGGCGAGCTTGGCAAGATCATTATATGCAGCTTCAATGGCCTGAAGAGCGTTTGTGAAATCGCCGTCATTATAATGCTGTTGGGAAGCAGCGCTTTTGTATTGTTCCTGGGCAAGATTGATGGCATCCTCACATTGCTGAAGTAGCTGGTCAACCGATTGACGTGTTGCCAATTTTAGCCCCTCCTTTTCTTGATGCTGAAGCAAGTCTGCTTCTTCTTTATTTTGTTCACAATTGATTTTCCTATCACGTTTTTGTCAATATTTAATGCTGGCAATAGCTTTGACAGAGAATTAAACTGCAGAATTCGAAAAGCAGCTATTAATTCGAAACAGCCTTTTGTAATCTTTTTGCAATTGGATTCACCCATCCTAAGTGGTACAATTTTTATTATTACTGACTGACAGGTTATAAGGAGGTTTCTGGCATGAAACAGGCCAACCCTTTTCCATACGCAACAGATGATAAACGATACCACACATGGAATTACCATTTGCGGAACCATTTTGGCCACAAGGTTTTCAAGGTGGCGCTTGATGGCGGCTTCGATTGTCCGAACCGGGACGGCACGGTAGCCCACGGCGGCTGCACATTCTGCAGCGCAGCTGGTTCAGGCGATTTCGCCGGTGACCGGGTAGAAGATCTCGGCACACAATTCAAGAAGATAAAAGAAAAAATGCATACAAAATGGAAAGACGGCAAATACATGGCCTATTTCCAGGCTTTCACCAATACCCACGCACCGGTCGAGGTCCTGAGGGAAAAATACGAAACCGTTCTGAATGAGGAAGGTGTCGTTGGCCTTTCGATTGCAACCAGGCCTGACTGCCTGCCGGACGATGTGGTTGAATACCTTGCTGAACTGAATGAACGCACGTATTTATGGGTTGAGCTTGGTCTTCAGACTGTCCATGAAAAAACAGCCAATCTAATCAATCGGGCCCATGATTACCAGACATACAAAGAAGGAGTGGACAAGCTCCGCAAGCACGGCATCAGGGTTTGTTCGCACATCATTAACGGATTGCCTCTGGAAACACCGGAAATGATGATGGAAACGGCTCAAGAAGTTGCCAAACTTGATGTCCAGGGCATCAAGATCCATCTTCTCCATTTGCTGAAAGGTACACCGATGGTCAAGCAGTATGAAAAGGGGATGCTTGAATTCCTTAGCCTTGAGGATTATGTAAAATTGGTCTGTGACCAGCTCGAAATCCTGCCTCCTGAAATGATCATCCACAGGATTACAGGAGATGGCCCGATTGAGCTGATGGTCGGCCCGATGTGGAGCGTCAACAAATGGGAAGTGCTGAATGCGATCGACAAAGAAATGAAACGCCGCGACAGCTGGCAAGGTAAATTCTATACTGGAAACAAAGTGGTGATTGAAAATGAAGCTTGAGAGGATTCTTCCATTTGCACGGAATCTCCTTGAACTTGCGGTTAAACCAGGGGATATTGCGGTGGATGCTACTGTTGGAAATGGCCATGATACGTTATTTTTGGCTAATCTCGTAGGCCCGGCCGGCCGTATTTATGGCTTTGACATTCAGGATGAAGCGCTTATGTCATGCAAAACAAAGCTTCGCGAGCACGAATTGCAGGATCAGGTTACCCTGTTCCATACCGGACATGAAAACATCACAGAATGCATTCCCCCACTACATTTCGGTAAAATAACCGGTGCCGTTTTCAACCTTGGCTATCTGCCAGGCGGGGATAAAAACATTGTCACCGTGCCCGAAACCACCATCCATGCCATCGACCAGCTGCTCGAAATCATGGCGCCAGAAGGAATCATCGTGATTGTGATTTACCACGGACACCCGGAAGGCAAAGTAGAGCGGGAATATTTATTGCGTTATGTAAAATCACTGGATCAAAACATCGCACACGTTTTAGAGTATAAATTCCTGAACCAAAAGAACAATCCGCCATTTATTATTGCGATTGAGAAGAGATAAGAGAGGTTCCCTGAAATGGGGGGCTTTTTTTCTTTAGGACAGCTTTTCGCCTGTAACCACAAATGTTGTCCGAAGTCGCACTCAGTTCAAGCTGAAAGGTACCCTTATGCAATCGAAGCTATCCTCATAAGGGTACCATTCAAGCTGAAAGATACCCTTATGCACGCGAAATTGTCCACATAAGGGTACCATTCATGTCGAAAGATACCCTTATGCAGGCAAAGCTATCCTCATAAGGGTACCATTCAAGCCGATAGATACCTTATGCAGGCGAAGCTATCCTCATAAGGGTACCATTCAAGCCGATAGATACCCTTATGCCAGTTGACATTGTCCACATAAGGGTACCATTCATGTCGATAGATACCCTTATGCACGCGAAATTGTTCACATAAGGGCACCATTCAAGACGATAGATACCCTTATGCAGGCGAAATTGTTCACATAAGGGTACCATTCATGTCGATAGATACCCTTATGCAGGCGAAATTGTTCACATAAGGGTACCATTCATGTCGATAGATACCCTTATGCAGGCGAAATTGTCCACATAAGGGCACCATTCAAGTCGATAGATACCCTTATGCAGGCGAAATTGTCCATATAAGGGCACCATACAAGGGTATGTATAACGTTTTTTCAGTTAAGACACATATTTACATGGCACCTCTCTCTAGTTCTACGACCGTACTCCGAGTGGTTTCCTCTTTTCGGGCGCAGCTGCTCCTTTTCTGCGACCGTATCCGAGTGATTTCCTCTTTTTGGCGCAGCCCGTCTTAGTCTGTAACCGCAATCAAATATCACCTTTATTTGGTTGATTCGGGTGACTTAATTCTCCTGATTCAAAAACAGCCAAGGCTCAATCCCTGGCTGCAATCCTATTTTATAAACGCCTTCACAACCCCCGATGGCATCCACTTCTGCAATGACCGATAAGCTCGTCCATTAATATAAAAGAAGTAGCTGACGGGGCCTGCTGTTTTGATCATTTCCCTGGCGAGCTTCCTTATTCTTTCCTGCCGCCTTACTTTTTCATCGGATAGATAAACGCCGAGAAGTCCGCGGTTGATCAGTTTGTGGAATTTCCGATGCGGCAATCGAGCTGTGTGCTGGTCGGCATTTTCAACAAAATGCCGCAACCTCCCAAACAAAGCTTCTTCATTTTCATAATAGAAACAGAAGTTCAAATCGCCACCTTCGCGGTCCTCTTCCTGGTCGATGAAATAATCCAGGAGTATGTGCAGTCCTTGTATGTATGGAAAATAACCATTGCGGATGCTATCTGCGTATTCCGGTTTGAAATCATCGCGAAGCGCGTAGGATACGAGACAAAAGATGCCGAGCGTCGATCCGGTGCAGGCTGAGAATTCGTACCATTCCATGTCGGGAATATTTTCACGATGGCCATCGAACCATGTTTGCAATCTCGGCACACGCTCTTTCACCTCGACATGCTTATGTATCTGCAAATCGCAATAATAATCACACAGTTCAACCAGATGCTTCTTAATACCCTGATAATGATCAAGCCCGGCAAGGACTTCGCGGCAAACGGTCACCAGCTCGATCAGATACCCGCCATCATTCTGGTCTTCCCGCTCGCGATAATAATTTTTCAACTGGTTGTCCAGGCTGAGAGCATCTGCCATCGACTCATGCAGTGCGGCAAAATCCACTGGATCCAGCGAGGTGCTGCGGTCACATAGATTATCGAGATAATCGCTGATCGTCTGGTACGCCACAATGAACCGGATGGCCTCTTTATATTGTTTTTTAGCGGTCAGGCTCATAATAGAGCCGCCCTCACAATGGAAAGTCTTGAGCTCGATGCTGGCCAATGCCTGCCTCCTGAGTTCAGGATTCGGGATTTCCTCTGCCCTGCTTTTCCAGTATGCCAGCTCTCGATGTACCTGTGGCAGGACTTTTCTGTACACCCGGTACATCAAACTGATGGGCATTGATGGGATCATCATGCTGCGGCTTCACCCTTTCTCTTTCTAATAAATATATCCAATCGCCTTCAGCTGGCTCATGACAAAATCATTCGCATAGTCAAAAACCTCTTCGCGTTCAGGTTCATTGAAGACTTCATGGTAGCATTTCGGCCATTCTTTATATCGTTTCTCTGAAAGCGGGGCATTGTTGAACCATTCTTTAACCGCTCGCTTATCGACTATCTTATCATCTCCGCCCTGCAGAAGCAGTGTCGGTACGTCCTGGACTTTATCCATATTATCGAACGCAAGCCCCATGGCCGCTGCCAGCTCGCGGTACCAGCGCACCGATACCTTGGTAATATATAATGAATCATTCGCGTCGACTGCCCTGACATCCTCATTCCTGGTTGCCATATCTACAGACAGGCCCGATGAGATCCTGAATGTCGGTAAAATGACATTCAGGCCGTGCGAGAGCATATCCAGCATTTTTGATGGATACTTCACCAATCCGAGGCATGGAGATGATAGTATCAATCCGGCAAGTTCGACACGTTCCTCCTGCAGCAAGCGGATGGCAATAAGTCCACCCATGCTGTGGCCCAGCAAAAACACTGGGAGGTCAAAGTCATAAGCTGCCTCTATCCACTCTTTCACTTCCAAAATATATTCATCAAAGGAATCAATATGGCCACGGTTTGCTCTTGTGGTCATGCCCTGTCCTGGCAGGTCACCCATTATGACATGAAAACCGGATGAACGCCAGGCCTCAATCAGCCAGCCATACCGGCGATGATGCTCCTGCGCACCATGAATCATGACAATCACAGCCTTAGCATCCCCATCAGCTTCCCATTTCCACATGACCATTCCCCCACTCAAATACTTTTTCTTTCTTTAAAAGAACTATAATATATAATTAGCGAAAAATAAAAACGAAAGCATTATAAAATTACAGGAGTGTGCACAAATGATTTATCCTTACAATGGCAAAACACCTAAAATAGCAGATTCCGCTTTTATCGCGGATTATGTAACAATTACAGGAGATGTTGAAATCGGTGAGGAATCGAGTGTCTGGTTCAATACCTCGATCCGCGGCGATGTCGCCCCGACGATCATTGGCAATAAAGTGAACATCCAGGACAATTCGGTCCTGCATCAAAGTCCGAATAACCCTTTAATCCTCGAAGACGAGGTGACCGTCGGACATCAGGTCGTCCTCCACAGCTGCATCATCAGGAAAAAGGCCCTTATTGGGATGGGGTCAATCATTCTTGATGAAGCTGAAATCGGCGAAGGCGCTTTTATTGGTGCCGGCAGCCTCGTTCCTCAGGGTAAGAAGATCCCGCCCAATACACTGGCTTTCGGACGACCGGCAAAAGTCATCCGTGAATTGAACGAAGACGATATCCGGGATATGGAACGCATTTCCAGAGAATATGCCGAAAAAGGGCAATACTATAAAAGTTTGCAGAACAAAGATGAATGATCTGCTAAAAAAACTCCCTCACCAGTCCGATACTAAATAATATAATATACCCTATTATTTTTGAAATATGCGGACGGGGTGATGGATGTGGACAAACTGTATTTACCTCTTGCAGCAATTATCCCTTTGCTGCTCATGTTTTATCTATTGATTCGAAAACAAAATAGCATGATGAAATCCATCCTGATGTTCCTGTTTGTTTTCACCTCAATCGTTGGTGCTTTCCTCCTCGAGAACCTTCAGGCTTCACATGTAGCCCTGGCCGTACAATCGGTGAAAGACTGGCTGGATGAGCCTGAACCCAGAACAGAAAGGGCACCTGCTGTCCAGGAAGAGAGCGAACCTAAAATCATACCGACTAAAAAGCAGGTACTCCTGGAGGCACCAATCATATGGCAAATGCCTGAGCTCCCTCGAGGATGTGAGGTAACAAGCCTGGCCATGCTCCTCATGCATCAGGGTGTAAAAGTGGACAAGCTGACACTCGCCAGCGAAGTCAGGAAAAACCCGGCTGAGTACCGCCTCGATAATGGAAAAGTCTTTTTTGGAGACCCGAATGAGGGCTTTGTCGGCAATATGTACACATACACAGAACCAGGGCTCGGAGTCTATCATAAACCAATTGCTGAACTGGCAGAAAAGTATCTTCCCGGCAAAATAAAAGATCTTACGGGCGCAGGATTCCAGGATATTAAATCGCACCTGTCAGATGGCAGGCCAGTTTGGGTGATCATTAACACCGAATACAAAAAGCTGGACGACAGCTTTTTCCAGACATGGTACACGCCTGGCGGGCCTGTTAAAATTACAACGAAGGAACATTCTGTCCTGATTACCGGGTATGATGAAAACTTCGTCTATTTCAATGATCCTTTATCAAATGAAAAAAATAAAAAAGCACCCATTAAGGATTTCGCAGAATCCTGGGTGCAGATGGGAAGGCAGGCCATCACCTACCTTCCCTAATTTTTAAGATTGTAATACTTTTTGAGCCTCATACTCCTTCTGGAAGGAGTATTTTTTTTCGACATACACATCATGCCACATCATGAACATCAGAACTGTCCAGATTTTACGGCTGTTATCCGCCTTGTTCTGGCAGTGTTCATCCAATAGTCTTAAAACGTAAGACTTATTGATAAGATGTTCTGTGTTGCTTTCCTTGATAATGTTCTTTGCCCACTCGTTCATTTCATTCTTAAGCCAGTGTCTGATTGGCACCGGGAAGCCGAGTTTCTTGCGGGTAAGCACGTGGTCAGGGACCACTCCTTCTGCCGCTTTTCGCAAAATATACTTCGTTGTATTATTCGCTGTCTTCAGGCTTGTCGGAATCTTTGAAGCTGTTTCAAAAACAACCTTATCCAGGAATGGTACGCGAAGCTCCAAAGAATGAGCCATCGTCATCTTATCTGCTTTCAATAAAATATCGCCGCGCATCCATGTGTGGATGTCGATGTATTGCATTGTATCAACCGGATCATAGCCTCTGCTTTCACGATATAAAGGCTTCGTGACATCCCTGTAATCGTACTGGCCGTTATAAACATGCAGCAGTTCGCTCTTCTCTTTTTCCGTGAACATCTTCGCGTTTCCGATATAACGCTCCTCCATTGGAGTCACGCCGCGCTCGATGAAGCTCTTGCCTCTCATACCCTCTGGCATCATTTTGGAAATGCCCTTAAGCATCGCCTTCCCTACTCCGGGAATTTTATTGAATACCTCGAGGTCTTGCGGTTCGCGGTAAATATTATAGCCCCCGAACAATTCATCGGCACCTTCACCGGAAAGGACTACCGTTACATGCTTCCTTGCCTCACGGGCAACGAAATACAAAGGTATGGCTGCCGGATCAGCAAGCGGGTCATCCATATGCCACATGATTTTAGGAAGTTCATCCATGTATTCCTGCGGGCTGATCACATAGCTGATATTTTCAACACCGAGTCGATCAGCCGTTTCCTTGGCGACGTCAATCTCGCTGAAGCCATTCTGTTCAAATCCGACAGAGAATGTTTTGATTCCAGGATGGTATTGCTTCGCAATCGACGCAATGATAGAAGAATCAATCCCGCCGGAAAGGAAAGAACCAACCGGCACATCACTGCGCATGTGGATTTTCACCGATTCGAACAGGACATCCCTGATCTCCTTCGTGAATTCATCCTCAGATTTTTGGATTGGCGAGAAGCTCGCTTTCCAATAACGCTTGATTTCCATAGGTGAACCGATTTTCTTTGTAAAATAATGCCCTGGCTCAAGCTTGTAGATGCCTTCAGACATTGTATTAGGTTCTGGGACAAATTGATAAGTTAAATAGTGCTGCAGTGCCTTATAATCAATCACATCATTCTGCAGCGCAAGCAAAATGCTTTTCTTTTCAGAACCGAAGAATGTGCGATTTTCATCTTCAAAATAGAAGAATGGCTTGATGCCGAAATGGTCACGTGCACCGTAAAGGACTTGTTCCTGCTTATCCCAGATGACAAATGCGAACATTCCGCGCAGCTTGTCTACAGCCTGCTCCTTAAGGTGGCTGTATAGGGCAATGATGACTTCAGTATCAGAGTGCGTTTCGAAAGTCAGTCCTTCTTCAATCAACTCTTCACGAAGTTCGAGATAGTTGTAGATTTCCCCGTTAAAAATGATCCAATAGCGTTCATTTTCATAAGTCAATGGCTGATGGCCAGCCTCAAGGTCGATGATGCTCAGACGGCGGAAGCCGAACTGGATATGCTCATCATAGAAATACCCATCATCATCAGGCCCGCGGTGGGTGATGATGTCATTCATATTTTTGAACAGCTGCTTATCATCGCTGCTGAATTCCTGTGCATTTTCATGTACACAACCGATAAAGCCACACATTATGTACTTCACCTTCTCCATTTCAGAAAAAATTTATTGTGATTTTCCAGTAATTTTACTTCCAAAAAACATACCATCTAATACTACCATTAAACGCAAAATTTTTGCAGTAAAATCTGAGGGAAATTTAAGGTAATACTTTATTTTACACCTTTTGGACCAGGTGCAAACCTTGAAAATATCTGGCGCTCCCTAATTAGACGGCAAATAATAAAGGGAGTTACATATTTCTATGCAACTCCCGTTGTTCCTTTTTATTTACCTTGAGCCTGAGTGCGGAGTGCCTCTGCCTTGTCTGTACGCTCCCATGGAAGGTCAACGTCAGAACGGCCGAAGTGTCCGTATGCAGCTGTCTGCTTGTAGATTGGCTTGCGCAGGTCAAGCATGTTGATGATTCCAGCTGGACGAAGGTCGAAGTTGTTTTCAACAACATCGATCAATACATCTTCGCTTACCTTGCCTGTTCCGAACGTATCGATTGAGATAGATACCGGACGGGCAACACCGATTGCGTAAGCAAGCTGAACTTCAACTTTTTCAGCAAGGCCTGCAGCGACGATGTTTTTCGCAACATAACGCGCAGCGTATGCAGCTGAACGGTCAACTTTTGTAGGATCCTTACCAGAGAATGCGCCTCCGCCGTGGCGAGCGTATCCGCCGTAAGTATCAACGATGATTTTGCGGCCAGTAAGACCTGCGTCACCCTGTGGTCCGCCGATTACGAAACGGCCAGTTGGGTTGATGAAGTATTTTGTGTTTTCATCGATCAGCTCTGCCGGTACGACAGGGTTGATGACATGTTCTTTAAGATTGCGCTGGATTTGCTCAAGCGAAACTTCAGGATGGTGCTGTGTTGAGATAACGATTGTGTCGATGCGGACTGGCTTGTCATTCTCATCGTATTCTACCGTTACCTGAGTTTTTCCGTCCGGACGAAGATATGGAAGGATTTCTTCCTTGCGCACTTCAGTCAGGCGGCGGGAAATTTTGTGCGCCAATGAAATCGGAAGCGGCATAAGCTCTTTCGTTTCATTACATGCAAAACCGAACATCAAGCCCTGGTCGCCAGCTCCGATTGCTTCGATTTCTGCATCGGACATTTGTCCTTCACGTGCTTCAAGAGCCTGGTCAACACCCATCGCGATGTCTGCAGACTGCTCGTCAATGGAAGTTAACACTGCGCAAGTTTCAGCGTCAAAGCCGTACTTCGCGCGAGTATAGCCAATTTCCTTGACAGTTTCACGTACGATTTTAGGAATATCTACGTATGTAGATGTTGTGATTTCGCCTGCAACTAGTACAAGGCCAGTTGTAACTGATGTTTCAGCAGCAACACGTGCGTTAGCATCTTTAGCAAGGATCGCATCCAAAATCGCGTCAGAAATCTGGTCGCAAATTTTATCCGGATGGCCTTCTGTTACTGATTCAGAAGTGAACAAACGGCGTTTGTTTGACATCTGAGTTCCTCCCTCATGTATAAAAATTGATCGAGGCTGTCCCAATACAAACCTCGGTTTGATACGGTACTCATTCCCTATGTAGTATGAAATAAACGCTGAGTTTTTATTAGAAAAATTTGTTTAAGATTCATGGTGAATTTCTTTTTTTCCTAATTTTCACCCACGGGAGCAATGACACCAAAGAAGGCAGTCCAGTTGCATTTCTATGCATCGGACAGAAAAAAGCAATATAAAAAACCTCTCCAATTGTGAGGAAAGGTTTTAGCTTTAACCGCGCCTTTCGCTCTTATCGTTCAAGGGCAATTCCCTTGCGTCAGGTTAGCACCTTTGCCCGGAAAAGATCAGCTGATTCTTAGGCTGTTTTTCTCGTTTGCAGGTTGCTGGGTTTCATTGGGCCTGTCCCTCCACCAGCTCGGGATAAGAGAGTATCCGTTCAAATCAAAATCATAACGAACCTGTCTGGCCATGTCAATCATTTTCTCGACAAAAATGTCGATTGTTGTTGAAACCATTTCTTTAAAATAGGCTCTGTTAAAGCCCAATGTTGTTTTTACACCTGTTGATTGTAGTGGAAGGCGCGTAGGCTCCTCCGAAAATGCTAGCGCATTTTCATCGTGCGTGGGCAGGTTCAGGGAAGTTTCTCAATGTCCTGCGGGCGCAGCTGGTTAGGTGAGACCCCGCAGGAGCAAAGCGACGAGGAGGCTCAGCGCCAGCCAAGAAGAATTTGGTCTTTGAAAAAGCTGGCACTTGAGCTTTTTCATAATTCTTCCCCCGCGGAAAGCGAAGCGCCTGGAACAAAAATCAACAGTCTTGTTTAACAGAGCCTTAAAATAAAAAGTTGTCAAACCAACCCATATTACTTGACTATATAAAGAAAGAATTATATAACGCAAGTTAGGTACAAGGTAATTTTTTCATCATTAGTATAGATTAATTGAAGCAATGTGTTATACTATTACCGAGATGTAAACACTTACAAATTATCATTCTTTCAAGAAAAGTGGAAGCGCCTTGACCTGCCGCGGCAAGCATTGGAGGCTGACCAGCGAAGTCGTTTTTTGTCTTCATTGGGCAGACCAAAATCGAAAAGTATAGCCGTCTGCCTAGAAACGCAGAAACTGGAGACTCCGGCAATGAAGCGTTTTTTGCTTCGGCGGGCGGAGTTGAAGTTTCGGAATTTCTAGGAGGCGACACTAGCCAAGCGACTCGAGCGGTCAGGCGCTGGAACTGGATTCTCGAAAGTTGATATACGTATTTTGAATCTATAAAAAAGGAAGGTATCCTCCGATGAACGTTGTAGGAATATCAAATGAACTTTCAGCATTATTAAAAGGAAGCAATGTACAGGTACAGCTATCTGTGCCCCAGCTTGTCGAAAAGGTCCTGAACCGCAACGAAGGGCTTTTGACATCAACTGGAGCAGTAAGAGCGACTACTGGTAAATATACTGGCCGTTCACCTAAAGATAAATTCATTGTCGAAGAAGAATCCGTGAAAGACAAAATTGACTGGGGCTCGGTCAATCAGCCGATCTCCGTGGAATCCTTCACGAAGCTATATAATAAGGTATTGAAGTTCCTTAAAGATAAAGAGGAAGTTTTCGTATTCAAGGGATTCGCCGGCGCGGATAAGAAATACCGCCTGCCAATCCAGGTCATCAATGAATATGCATGGCACAACCTGTTTGCCCATCAATTGTTCATCCGTCCGACTGAGGAAGAGCTTCCTGAGCATGAATCCGAGTTTACGGTCATTTCGGCTCCTACTTTCAAAGCAGATCCAGAGGTTGATGGAACAAACTCAGAAACATTCATCATTGTTTCCTTCGAACAGCGCGTCGTCTTGATCGGCGGAACGGAATATGCGGGCGAAATGAAGAAATCGATTTTCTCCGTGATGAACTATATACTTCCGGAAAATGGAATCCTTTCGATGCACTGCTCAGCGAATGTAGGCCGCGAAGGGGATGTAGCATTGTTCTTCGGACTATCTGGCACAGGCAAAACAACTTTATCTGCTGATAATAATCGCCGTTTGATCGGTGACGATGAGCATGGCTGGTCACCTAATGGTGTGTTCAACATCGAAGGCGGCTGCTATGCGAAATGCATCAACTTGTCCAAGGAAAAAGAACCGCAAATCTTTGATGCAATCCGCTTTGGATCTGTTCTTGAGAACGTCGTAGTCGATGACGAAACACGCGTGGCCGATTATGATGACGGCAGCCTGACAGAAAACACTCGTGCAGCCTATCCGATCCAGGCTATCGAAAACATCGTGGACCCAAGCATAGCGGGGCATCCAAACGCGATCGTATTCCTGACAGCTGACGCTTTCGGAGTCTTGCCTCCAATCGCCAGGCTGACAAAGGAACAAGCAATGTATCACTTCCTGAGCGGATACACTTCGAAGCTTGCTGGAACAGAACGCGGCATCACTTCACCACAGGCAACATTCTCAACATGCTTCGGTTCTCCATTCCTTCCGCTTGCTGCCACAAGGTACGCGGAAATGCTTGGTGAAAAAATCGATGAGCACAACGCAAAGGTATTCCTCGTGAATACAGGATGGACAGGCGGAGAGTATGGAACCGGCAGCCGCATGAAGCTGGCGTACACTCGCGCGATGGTCCAGGCAGCACTTGAAGGCGAACTGAACAACGTCGAAACCGCCAAAGACGAAATCTTTGGCCTCGATATCCCGCTGCACGTACCAGGTGTACCTGACGATGTCCTCCAGCCAGTCAAAACATGGAGTGACAAGGAAGCCTACTACGCAAAAGCAAACGAACTCGCAGACCAGTTCCGTGACAACTTCAAAAAGTTCACAAACGTACCGTCTGAAATCGAAGAAAAAGGCGGACCAACCGTTAAATAAGAATTTGAGTGAGGCCATCTCTGGAAAAGAGATGGCCTTTGATTTTATTATTTTGTTATTCATAAATGGATTCTTATATTGAGCAAAGCCACAATCCCGTTCCCTTGTAGGACAGGGCACCAATAAAGCCCTTTGCTGACCTAAATTCCCGTTCCATCCGAAAACAGGGCACCAATAAAACTCATTGGTGACCTAAAATCCCATTTCATCCGAAAACAGGGCACCAATAGAACCTATTGGTGCCCTAATATCCCGTCTCCTCAGAAAACAGGGCACCAATAAAGATGCACTTTGCATACTTGATTGTTTTTCTAACAGTTAGCACCAGCCCTTTTCAAAAAAAAACAGAGCACAGTATGTGCCCTGCTCAGTTTGTAGAGTTCAAGGAAACTAATTGATACGTAATGGTTGTTTCATTTTCTGTCCACTCGACCTTTGAAATGACTCCTGTTCCAGTCAGGTCGCCTTCGATCGTCTTTTTGACTTCTACTGGAATGTCAATTGGATAAAGCCTGTAGCCTTCCTTTTTCAAAGAGAAGAAGTTGTCTTCGAGCCTTTTTTCGCGGCCTTTTGTCACGATCATTGTATTCAACTCTAATGGCATCCCCATCATTTTTCGCTCCTATTCGCAAGTAACTTCAAATTCATTTTATCATTGTTGCGGCTGTGATTTCATCCAATTCGTTAAATCGCTGACCACTTTCCGGTTCATCACCGGTGGAAAATAGTGCGTATATTCATCAAAGTACCAGCTTTCGACCGGCATGTCCAACTCTTTTAACCGTTTCTCGATCCGATAGGAGTGTTCAACCGAGACATTGCGGTCATTTCGGCCGTGGATCAGCAGCACGGGTGCTTTAAGGTTTTCGATTTCGTATAAAGGCGTCCTGAATTTATATCGGTTCGGCACCTTTTTCGGCGATCCGCCAATTACCCTTTTCATCATCCTTCGCAAGTCTTTTCTTTCCACATAGGTTAAAAACATATCGGTCACGCCGCCCCAGGTGACAACTGAGGCTGTCTCCGGAAATTGAATGGCCGTCAGCAAAGCCATCAAACCTCCGCGGGAAAACCCAAAGACATGAACCCTTTCAACCCCTGGCAGTGATTGAAGCAGCCTAAAGCCGGCATAGGCATCGTCACGGTCATTCCCGCCAAAATCTTCATCCCCTTCACCACCCTGGTTGCCGCGGTAAAAAGGAGCAAAAACCGTAAAGCCTTCGGAAGCGAATTGGGCAATCCGGGCTGGCCTCACCTTCCCGACATTTTTGATTCCGCCACGAAGGTAAAGGAACCCTTCTGCCCCGCTTCCTTCAGCCGGTCTTGCCAGCAGCCCTTTGACACGCAGCCCGCCTGCAAAATAAGTGACCATTTCAAGTTGGACTTTGGGGTTGGGAGAAGGAAACTTATATGCTGATATGATTTGACCGTCATTGTCCACCTTCATCACTCCTCTATATGAATTTTTTTCTATTTTGCTACTGGGCATTCACACATTTTTTCTCTCCTCATACATTATCGTAAGCCCAATTTAAGACAGATTTTAGGAGGCATCTATATGAAAAAATGGTTCAAAGCCGCTTTTGCTTTATTTTTGGTTGCCATACTTATTATACCTCTTGCAGCCTGCAGTCAAGACAAGGTACAGACTGTTAAAGTGGCAGAGGTAACTCGTTCGATTTTCTATGCTCCTCAGTATGTTGCCCTTGCCAAAGGATTTTTTGAGGAAGAAGGATTGAAAATCGAGCTCACTACAGCTTGGGGCGGCGACAAGACAATGACCGCCGTGCTTTCGAATGCGGCAGATGTTGCATTAGTTGGCTCGGAAACTTCCATTTACGTTTATGCCCAGGATTCAAACGACCCGGTCATCAACTTTGCCCAGCTGACCCAGACGGATGGTACCTTCCTTGTTTCCAGAGAGAAGATCGACAATTTTTCATGGGATGAGCTGAAGGGATCTACCTATCTCGGACAGCGTACAGGCGGAATGCCGCAAATGGTCGGTGAATTCGTGCTCAAAAAACACGACATTGATCCGAAACAAGATTTAAAGATGATCCAAAATATTGATTACGCCAATATTCCAAATGCCTTTGCTTCCGGAACCGGAGACTTTGTGCAGCTATTCGAGCCGCAGGCAAGCATGTTTGAAAAAGAAGGCAAAGGTCATATCGTCGCTTCATTCGGTACGGAGTCCGGTCATGTACCTTATACCACATTCATGGCAAAACAAAGCTACATGAAGGAAAACCCGGAAACGATTGAAAAGTTCACCCGTGCCGTTTACAAAGCACAGAAATGGGTCGATTCCCACAGTGCCAAAGAAACCGCTGAAGCCATACAGGAATACTTTAAAGATACCGATTTAGCGCTAATCGAAACAGTGGTTGACCGTTATAAGAGCCAGGGTTCATACGCAACTGACCCAATCCTCGATGAGGAAGAGTGGAACAATCTCCAGGCCATCATGGATGAAGCCGGGGAACTTCCTAAGCAAGTCAGCCATGACACTTTAGTCAATACAGAAGTGGCAGGAAAAGTCATGAAATAACAGGAGGTTGCAGCCTAATGGACTTTTTGACATTAAGAGGGATTCATCACACTTATTTTACAAAAACATCCGCTGTCACTGCGCTGAATGACATTTCACTCGATGTCCAGGAAGGGGAATTCGTCTCCTTTCTGGGTCCGAGCGGCTGCGGCAAGACGACACTGCTTTCGATTATCGCAGGGCTGATCGAACCTTCTGACGGCAAGGTAAAACTCGAAGGGAAATCTGTCAAAGAGGCTTCGAACCAGACCGGATACATGCTGCAGCAGGATTACTTATTCCCCTGGAAAACGATTGAGGAAAATATATTGCTAGGATTAAAGATCAGCGGAACATTGGAAGAGTCAAAAAAAGAGGAAGTTTTAGCGCTGCTGGGACAGATGGGGCTGGAGAATGTAGAAAAACTTTATCCTAAACAGCTGTCCGGCGGGATGCGCCAGCGTGTGGCCCTGGTGCGGACACTGGCAACAGAACCCAAGCTGCTCATGCTCGATGAACCGTTTTCCGCCCTGGATTATCAAACGAAATTGAAGCTTGAGGACCTGGTTTCAAATACATTCAAGTCGTTTGGAAAAACAGCGATTTTGGTCACGCATGATATCGGGGAAGCCATCGCGATGAGTGATCGCATATTCCTGTTCTCACCAAGGCCCGGCCGCTTGCATAAAACCTTCTCAATGCCGGAAGAGCTTAGAAACCTGAGCCCGTTTGAGGCGAGAAATCACCCTTTATACAATGATCTGTTCCAGACGATATGGAAGGAGTTGGAATCCATTGAACCAGAAGAAAACTGAACTCCTCCATCAACAGTATCTGAAAAAGCTGAGCAGAGAGCAGAAAAAAGTCCGCCTCTATCAATTGTTGATTTTCATCGTTTTTTTTGCAAGCTGGGAAATGTCAAGCCAGCAAAAATGGATTGATCCTCTACTCTTCAGTTCACCCTCAAAAGTCTGGAATCTGCTGATTGAGAAGACGCTCGACGGTTCGCTCGCTGTCAACCTTGGCATAACACTGGCAGAGACTGTACTCGGATTCATCCTGGGTACCCTCGCCGGAACCATACTCGCCGCAATACTATGGTGGTCGCCGCTGCTATCAAGAATACTGGACCCTTACCTCGTCATTTTGAATTCAATGCCAAAAGTGGCATTAGGGCCGATCCTGATTGTCGCGCTGGGGACCAATATGACTTCCATTATTGCAATGGGAGCCATCATCTCCGTAATCATCACGACAATCGTGGTCTACACCTCTTTTAAAGAAGTGGATCCCAACTATTTAAGAGTGCTGCAAACATTCGGTGCCACAAGGACTCAGTGCTTCAGGGAAGCCATCCTGCCAGCCTCATTCCCGACCATCATTTCAACCTTGAAAGTGAATGTCGGCCTTAGCTGGGTAGGGGTCATGGTTGGAGAATTCCTCGTTTCGGCACGTGGTCTTGGCTACATGATCATCTACGGATTCCAGGTATTCAACTTCACGCTCGTATTCCTGTCGCTGCTGGTCATCGCTGTGTTCGCAACCGTGATGTATCAGCTGGTCGAGCTGCTCGAAAAGAAACTGATTAAAAGTAACCAGTGATGAAGCCAGGTTTAATCCTTCTGGCTTCTTTTAGTTTTAGGCGAAAAATGATTCTCTCTTTAGAATAAGTAGTGCCATCGCCAATAAAAACGGATTTTCACCAATAAAGGTGTGAACTTCGCCAATAAAATCAGATTTTCGCCAATAAGATAAAATTTGTTTTTCGCCAATTAGTTAGTGAACTGCATTTGTAACGACCTTTCGTAATGCGTATTTGCCATGAAAGATCATATTCCCGTACAGATCCACCTAAAAAATTGGCGGTCTCAACAGCAAGCCGCCAATTTTTCATCTCTTTTACTGCAAAAATTCAAGCGCATGTTTTATGACATCGTCCTTCATGATAAAGCTATACTCATCCTTCATTCTCTCTGCGAGCAAATCTCCACTTATAAGTACGGGGCCCCCTGTTTCCAGGTAATCATCCTGGGGTACGATTTTCTCCACTTCACCGTAAAAGATTCTTTTTACAAATGAACCTTCTCTATCCATAACCTGATATTCCCCAACAAACTCGAGGCTGCTTAAAAATGCACCCGTTTCTTCCATGACCTCCCGGTGAGCGGCATCCTCCAAGGTTTCATCTTTCTCCATTTTGCCGCCGGGAAACTCGAGACCTCTTACTTTATGGTTGGTCAAAAGCCACTGGTCCCGATATTTACAGATGACCAGCACGTGGCATGCCTTTTTTTCAAAGGCGTTTTCCTGAAAGGACAAGATTACGTCCTCGCCGTTCATCGCTTTAAACTTTTCCATATTCCCTCTCCCCGTTCTATTTCTTGATCTAATTATATAGAAAAACAGAAAATGAATAAACCGCAGACGATTTGTCTGCGGCTGCTCTATCTTTCAGGTAATATTCCCATGCTTTCAATATGGTTCCTCGCTTCTTCATCTCCAAGCTTATAGATCATTTCATATGTCTGGATCAGTTGTCTGTCGAGAGCATCATTTTCCCGGTCATAATGGTACTGGACATATGGAACGTGCGCCCTCATGAAGTTTTGCCAGCCTGTGGAATGTCCCTGGTCGAATATTTCCCTTAATGCGGTGATTTCCTCGTCAGTTGCCTCAATTTTAAAATTCCATGGAGATGCAGTTGATACGCTTTGAATCTCGCCATCACTGATGTTGATATAGTATGTTTTTTTGCTTTCTGTCATGTTTCTCACCTCATGGATATCGTTCCCTGCGTCTATATTTCTTTATACTGAATATCATTAAAATAATTAATTTTTAAGCACTCCAAATTTACTTTTAAAGTAAGGAGTATGTTAAAATTAGACACAAATAAAAATAAAGTGAATCAATAACCCAACAGGGAAATACTTCAAGTTGAAGGCATATTTTTTCCTATGGAGGGTATTAAATAAGTATAGGATTATGGAGGATAAGAGAAGGAGAGGTGAAATGCCATGAAACTGATTGATGAGCTATACGAACTATACCGCAACAAATTGACCGGCGACGAAGAGGATATCGATATGCTCGCTTTTGCCTTCCTTGAAGAAATGAGCCGTGAAGACCTGTTGAAGATTATCCAGGACCTTGATAAGCAGGAGCTTTATGATTTGATGGGTCTCTATTTAATCGAGAGTCTTAAGGGGAAATTTGCCCAGGATGACTTTGGCGCGCGCTCTGTCACATATCCTTCCCGCAACATCCATTAACGAATAGTCATAGTCCATACATACAAACCGGCTGTTGAAGCCGGTTTTTTCTTTATTTAACAAAAAAAAACTGGCTACGGCCAGTTTTTTCTTTCTAGATAAGAAAGTGTAAAATTCACTTATATAATTGTCCAGCTCCAGCGCCTAGCCCCTCGAGTCGTTTCGGTCCGCCCAATGAAGTCAAAGAACGACTTCACCGGTCGGCCCTCCAACGCTTGTCGGCGCTGACCGAGGCGCTTCCGCTTTTCTTTATCCAAGATAAGCCTTGAACATCCACATATGTTTGCGAAGGCTCATTTTCACTTCCGTCATCATATCAGCGGTAGCGGTATCGTCTGCCTTCTCTGCAAGTTCGATTGCTTGCTGAAGCTCTTCAACGATTGTTGCAAAGTCATCATGCAATTGTTTTACCATTTCTTCTTCTTTTTCAGAACCTGTTGCCTCTTTTACTGAAGACAGTTCCAAATATTCTTTAAGCGTTGCTACAGGCTTTCCGTCCAACGCGAGAATTCTTTCTGCAAATTCATCGATGATTGTCGCTGCTTCATTGTAAAGTTCTTCAAATTTCACATGAAGTGTGAAAAAATGCCGGCCTTTTACATACCAGTGATAATTGTGGAGCTTGGTATAAAGAACCGTCCAGTTCGCTACTTGTTTGTTTACTGCTTGAATTAGTTCATTTTGTGCCATGTAAATTCATCCTCCTCTTAGTCATAAATTATATTCCCCTCCCTGGGTGAGAAAAAACATGCTGGCAGCAACTTTTTTCCTATCCCGGAATGGAACATGCTACAATAATTTTGAACAAAGGAGGACGTATTATGTATACCGTTTTGATTATCTCAGTCATTATCGTCATCGTTGTCCTGGTTTTAAGCGTGTTGACGACTTCGAAGGCATATCAATTCAAACACACGATCGACCCGATTGAAAGCAGCAGCGGAGAAACCAGGGAATCTGAAAACGAAGAAACTGGTAAAAATAAATAAAAAAGGAGCCGAAAGCCAGCTCCTTTTTCCTGATTCTATTTACAAGAAGGGATTTACCTATGCTAAAAAAAGCATTCATCGGCATTATCCGATTTTATCAAACGGTCATTTCGCCATTAAAGCCGCCAACTTGCCGTTTTTACCCGACCTGCTCCCATTACGGGGTTGAAGCGATCCAAAAATTCGGACCCTTCAAAGGCGGATGGCTGACAATCGTCCGGATCCTGAAATGCCAGCCACTGCATCCTGGCGGCTTCGATCCTGTACCGGAAGAGTGGCCTTCTAAGAAAAAAGCCAAGGCACATGATCATTAAGGGTGATTCATTCTACCTAGATCATTGAATTATTTTTCATATCCATCAATCACGCGATCCAGCCTTCCTGTTGCCGGATCGATCACGAGACCATGAACAGGAACATCCTTAGGCATCAAGGGATGGTTTTTTACGATTTCGACACTGTGGGCAACGCTGTCCTTTACATTGTCAAAACCGTGAAGCCATTCCTTCACATCGATACCCGAATAGTTTAATGTATTCAGCATATCATCGCTGACCCCGCGCTTTTTCATCTCTTCAATCACGATGTCGGGCTTCATCCCGCTCATACCGCAGTCATAATGGCCTATGATCGCAACTTCCTCAGCCTGAAGCTGATAAACAGCGACAAGCAGGCTTCTCATGATACTTCCAAACGGATGCATGATGAGTGCGCCCGCGTTCTTGACGATTTTCACATCACCATTACGGATGTTCAATGCTCTTGGCAAAAGCTCGACAAGCCTTGTATCCATGCATGTTAATATGACCATTTTTTTGTTTGGAAATTTGGTAGTCGTAAACTCTTCATATTTCTTTTCAGCTACAAATTGTTCATTAAAATGAAGGATTTCCTCAAGCATTTTCATCTTCTCTACTCCTTTTTAACATGTTCTCTTAAATAGAATACCGCAAATAATGGCTGAGCCAAAATGTTTTACTTGATTTTGAATCAATCCTTTTGTATGATACAGAAGGTAAATCGTAACGATTACGAATTAATATTTTTTACAGCTGTCTAGAAAACTAAAATGAATTTCACCAGTATACTTTATAAATCGTAATGAATACGTTTTAAACCAGGGAGGCCAATATGAAAAAATACGCTTTAATACTATCTTTAATTTTTACAATTGCAGCTTTACTGAGCGGATGCGGGCAAGGTGAAACTTCTAATAAGGAAAAGGATGAAAACCTTTTGCAGGTATACACAACCGTCTATCCGCTTCAGTATTTCACACAGCAAATCGGCGGTGAGTTTGTTGATGTAAAAACAATCTACCCGCCGGGAGCAGATGAACATACATTTGAACCTTCTCAAAAAGATATGATGGCACTGGCTGATGCAGATTTATTTTTCTATATCGGCCTGGGTCTTGAAGGATTCGTTGATAAAGCCGGGAAAACTTTGAAGAATGAGGATGTTAAAATGGTTCCCGTCGGAGATTCGCTGCACATTGGTGAAGAAGGCTCTGGAGAGCAGGAAGATCACGGCGAAGATGAACATGCAGATGGTGCCGGCCATGCACACGGAGACATTGACCCGCACGTCTGGCTGGATCCAATCTATGCAAACGAACTTGCTCTTACTATCAAAGACCAGTTAGTTGAACAAATGCCTGAACAGAAAGATACTTTTGAGAAAAATTATTCTGAGCTTGCTGCCCAATTAAAGGGTCTGGACAAGGAATTTACAGAGGTAATCGGGACTGCAAAGCGCAAGGAAATCATCGTAGCCCATGCTGCCTACAGCTATTGGGAAAAGCGATACGGCCTTGAGCAAATCAGTATTTCCGGCCTGTCGACGACTAATGAGCCGACCCAAAAAGAACTTCAAAAACTCATATCACATGCAAGGGATGAAAAAATAAAATATGTTTTGAACGAACAGAATTTCAACTCCAAACTGGCAAAAATGGTCCAGGAAGAAATTAACGGTAAGCCACTTTCACTCCACAACCTTTCTGTTTTGACAGATGAAGACATAAAAAACAAAGAAACATACTTCACGTTGATGGAAAAGAACCTTTCCACTCTAGAAAAAGCACTGAATGAATAAATGTGTATGCCTCCCAATTTGGGAGGTTTTTTTTATAGGATTCCACCTACATATTTTCCCGTAAAGTGACTCCTTCTGTTTCCCGGCTTCATCTATTTTTGGAGCCTGTTCATGCAGAATAAAAGATATTTGCGTCAAAAAAAGACCAGGGAACAAACCTGATCCTTTTTACCTAAAATTAGTTTGAATGAGTTATACCCTCACGCTGCAAGCTAAAGGTGTATCAATCAAAAAGGAGTGGTACCCCTATGGCAAAAGACGTATTGTGCGAAGTCAATAACTGTCAATATTGGGAGCATGGCAACCTTTGCAATGCCGATAAAATCTATGTAGTCAGCCATTCCGGCGAGACAGCCGACAATAGCCGGGAAACCGACTGCAAGACGTTTGAAGCGTTAAGTTAATTAATCCAGGATCGGGTTTGCTCCCGGTCCTATTAAAGCCTTTAGTAAACAAAGAATCAATCTCATAATCCGGTTTATCTAATATGCTTACCTCAGGCTTGAATCCAACACTATTTTTTATTTAGACACCTCCCTCTAACTTCACAGCCCCCTGCTGCCGTTTAAAAACAATCAAATCCTTTGTCCTCTGCCCAGACTTTCTAATTCTATATGAATCCTTTCTGGATTAATCCGATCAAATAAAGGCTCTACAGCAGTTAGACTACGAGCTGTGATTGTCTGCGGTTTCCAGTATTCTTCTGTAAAAGACAGCATGTGTTTTACCTTTTCACTAGAAAAAGGCAAGAAAGGTGTCAGGATATTGGCCAGATTCCCTATGATATAGACACAGTCTGCCAGAGTCTGTTTGCATTCTTCTACATTTTCATGGACCTGTCTCCAGGGCTGCTGCTGGTCAAAGTATTTATTCGAATATCTGACCAAATCAAATACTGTTTCCAATGCCTGTTTAAACCTTGTCTCCTCAATACTTCGGCCTGTGTCTTCATATAGTCTGGCAACTCGATCCACTATTTCTTTGCTAATTCTTTTTTCCGGAATGATGCCATCAAATGATTTCTGGATGAACTTCAAGGTCCGGTTCACAAGGTTTCCATATGCACCAAGCAATTCACTATTATGACTATAGATAAATTCCTTCCACGAGAAATCCGCATCCCGATTTTCGGGGGCGTTAATCGTCAGAAAATATCTGATAGAATCAGGATCATACCTCTCTAAAATATCAGGGACCCAGACAGCCCAATTTCTGCTGGTCGACAATTTTCTTTTTTCCAATGTGAGATATTCATTCGAAACAATGTGAGTTGGCAATGGATCTTTTCCTAACCCGGCTAGGATCGCAGGCCAAATGATGGAATGGAAAGGGATATTGTCTTTGCCGTGTACATAATAAGATTCAGTCCCATAACTCCAAAAAATCTGGTCATCCCCATTTGTTTCTTTTGCCCATAATTTACTGGCGGTATAGTAACCAGAAACAGCCTCGATCCACACATAGATTTTCTTTTGCTCATACCCCTTTATCGGCACACTTACCCCATGGTCTAAATCACGTGATACGGCCCGATCCTGAAGACCCTCATTCAGATATCTCCTGGTCAGAGAGATGGCATTATCACGCCAGTCCCCATTGCTTTCTGCTTCAGCAACATAGTGTTCCAGAGTCTTTTGAAAGGCTCTTAAGGCAAAATAAAAGTGTTCCGTTTTTCTCACCGTTGGCGGCTGACCGCAGATTTTGCATCGTCTATCCAGCAAATCCAGAGGTTCCAATACACTTGAACAGGCGTCGCATTGATCACCCCGTGCATTCGCTCCGCAGATTGGGCATAGACCCTCTACATATCGGTCAGGCAAAAACTGTTTATCATGCTCGCAATACAATTGATCAATTTCTTTCTTGTAAATGAATCCTTTCTCCAACAACTCCAAAAAGATGGCTTGAACAATTTGATGATGATGTTCTGTATCAGTCCTCGTATACAGGTCATAAGAGAACCCCAGACGAGAAAAACAATCAACGAATTCGTTATGATGGTAATCCGCTATCTCTTTTGCCGTAACTTCCTCCTGTTTCGCTCTGATCGTAATAGGTGTACCATTGCAGTCGCTGCCAGAAACATATAGAACTTTTTCTCCTTTTAACCGGTAATACCTTGCTAAAATATCCCCCGGCAACAGACTGGAAATATGCCCGAGATGCAAGGATCCATTAACATAAGCCCATGCTCCTCCAATAAAAATGCTCATTTAATATGACCTCCTTAGAAGAATAAAAAAACCCCGCCCTTAACCGTAAAAGTTAAGGACGAGGTTTGGATTCCCCGTGATACCACCTTATTTCGCAAATAGCTTACACTATTTGCCTCACCAAGTACGGAGCATGGAATGCCTGCTCTTATACTGTGACATTGATAACGAGTGCCAACTCTCGCCGTTACCTACTTATGCCTGCAGCATGTTCAGGACGGAGCTCAGAGACCATTTTTCAAGTGTCTGTCTTTGCTTCTTTTCAGCTTCCGAAGCTCTCTGGTAAAAAACAGGGGCACCCTACTTTTTCTCTTCATTGCTTTTAAAAATTTATTAATCTGATTTTATTCAGAAATTTCCAGGAAGTCAATAAAATTCTGCCATTTTATTCCGATGTAAAAAAGATTTTAAATATACCAAAACCTTTTATAATCTCACACGTCTAAGTATTGAGTTCATTAGCAGGGAGAGAATTTATATGGCTGACTACAGGGATGAAGATATAAATGAATGGTACGATCTTTATCATCAAACAATTTTCAAATTTATTTTCATGCTCACCAAAGACTATCAGCAGGCTGAGGATTTAACCCAGGAAACTTTTTTCAAGGCATATAAGTATTATCATAATTTCAATCGTGATTCTAGTGAAAAGACTTGGTTATTCAGTATTGCTCATAACACAACTGTTGATTACTTAAGAAAGCAAAAACCAATTCGTTTTATAAAAGAGTTGTTTCAACCTCAAGTTGACATAAAACTATTGCCAGAGAATGTAGTACAGCTTAAAGAAAGTTCTAAGGAAATATACGAAGCATTAAGTGCACTTAAACAATCACACCGAGAAGTAATCATCCTTAGAAAAATAAAGGGTTTTTCAATTACTGAAACAGCGGAAATATTGAATTGTTCGGAAAGTAAAGTAAAATCCACCTTGCATCGTGGGATGTTAGCTTTGGAAAAAAGATTGATAAAGGAGTCGTGGTTAAATGAACATACAAAGTGAATTGAACACTTTTAATCGTGCTCTTCAGAAAGTAGAATATGATTTGGAATGGAGTCAGGATCAAGCCAATTCAGTCAGGAGAAAACTGGAGAGGCAAATTTATAAAGAAAAGGTCAAATCTCGAATTTTTAAAATTTCTGGTTACGCATCAACCATAAGTATAACTTTTTCTCTACTGTTTTTGCTCATTATTCAATTGGGGAATGAAGATTCATTTGTCTCTGGAATGCTATCAAATAAAGAAAAGCTGTATACAATGGAAGTGATCAACGGAAAAGAGACACCGGTTTTAACCGAAAAAGGAATGGAATATGTCGTTTATCCAATGGATGCCTACAAGGAGATCAATACAATCTCAGGAGAACCACTTCTTGCAGTATCTGTTGAAAAAATAGGCAGTAAAGAACAAATATTTACACAGGCTTTTTACCCGACTTCAGAAGGAAGGTTTATTTCAGTACATTATACAAAGAATGAAACGGGATCAGTTGAAGAAATGAGTAGGCATTTCTTTCCCGAACATCCCCTATACGGAACAAAAGTCACTGAAATAAACGTTTCAGGTCAACGCGCATTTCTACATGAACCGACAACAGAGTATGGCTCAACTGCGTTATATATCGTAACCAAAAATTATGTATACTATATGACTAATGATGGGTTGTTGGATAAAAAGCAGGGTGATTCAGAGGAGTTAATACGACTTGCCAATTTATTTAACTTTGAAGCTGAGAGATAAAGCTTATAAAAAAACAACGCTTGGTACGTTAACATCCCCAAGCGTTGTTTTTTTATTTTGAATATATTTATATAGCCAGTTAAGCCTCTAAGCTTGCCATTGGCCCGAAGAATTCGAAGTGAATTCTGTCTTCTGTAACGCCAAGATCTTTTAATGCAGAGTTGACTGCTTTCATGAATGGTACTGGGCCGCAGAAATAGAAGTCTGATTGTTCAAGGTTCACATTTTCTTTTAGCCATTCTTTTGTAATATACCCTTCAACATCAAAGCTGTTGTTCTGGCGGTCTTCTTCTGTTGGCTGGTCGTAGAATACTACTGAATTGACCTTTGCTTTGGCTGCGGTTGCTGCGACTTCCTCTTTAAGGGCATGCACTTTTCCATTCTGGGCTGCATGGATGAAAGTCACTTCTTTTTCCGGCTGCAGTTCTGCTACGGTGTTCAGCATGCTGACCATCGGAGTCAGGCCAACACCGCCGCTTAGCAGTACGACTGGAGTATCTTTTTCTGTATCAAGGAAGAAGTCGCCTGCTGGTGCACTAATTTGCAGAACTTCGCCTTCTTCTACGCTGTTGTGCAGGTAGTTCGATACTTTGCCATCCGGAGTTTCCATGCCAGCTTCTTTTTTCACGCTGATACGGTAATAATCTTTTCCAGGAGCATCTGATAGGCTGTACTGGCGGATATGTGTGAACTCTTCGCCTTCGATTTCTAGCTTGATGCTGATATACTGCCCTGGCTTAAATGCAGCGATTGCCTTCCCATCGACCGGCTTCAAGTAGAAAGAAGTGATGACATCACTTTCCTCGACTCTTTTCGCAACAATAAATGGACGGAAGTCCTTCCAGCCGCCTCTTTGGTTCGCAGCTTCATCATACATTTCCGCCTCCACAGAGATGAATGCGTCCGCGATTACGCCATATGCTGCGGCCCACGCATTGATGATTTCATCTGTAGCCGCATCTCCAAGAACTTCCTTGATCGCAATCAGCAAGTGCTTTCCGACGATTGGATAATGCTCAGGCAGGATGCCAAGGCTGCGGTGCTTATGCGCAATCTGGTTTACAACCGGAAGGATCGCTTCAAGATTATCGATGTATTTTGCAGCAGCATAGACTGTTCCAGCCAGCGCTCTTTGCTGTCTGCCCTGCTTCTGGTTTGCATGGTTAAAAATGTTCAATAATTCTGGATGGTTTTCGAACATAGTTTTATAGAATACTGTCGTGATTTGTTCTCCGTGCACTTCAAGTACTGGTACTGTTGATTTGATGATCTCAATCGTTTTCTGATCTAGCATTTCAAACACTCCCCTATGTCAATATCTTCTCGTTGAGGCGTTTTACCTCATTCCCATAGTGATTATAATAAATTATTTCAGCAGACTAAGTGATTCAAATCACACTATCGTAAAATAGTTCTTTTGAATCAGCTTTTTTCATTGGGATTTGCTTCATTCCTAACGTAATTCATGAGTAAAATGAATCAATCACCAAATATGGATGATTAAGACCATTAAACTATACGAAAAAAGGACTTACGATAATTTTTATAGCGAGATTTTAATTTATATAGCGAAAATTTCATTTATATAGCGATTTTTTTATTATTATAGCGAGTTTTTCGTTTTTATAGCGACTTTTTCCTTTTTATAGCGAATTGGAAAAAAACACTCACTTTTTCCAATTTGACCTGACAAAAAAATAAAGCACTGCCAAAGCAGTGCTCTCCACATTTTCTAAAACTCAAACCGTTCTTCAAAAACAGTTACTTCCTTCATTCGTTTCCTGTTCAGTTCAAAACCGATACCAGGGTTCTCAGGCACCTGGATCATCCCGTTTTCCACTTTGATCTCCGGCTCTATGATATCTTCTTCCCAATAGCGGTCCGAACCGGAAATATCCCCTGGTATTGTGAATCCTGGCAGTGAAGCGAGCGCAATATTATGGGCTCTTGAAATGCCGAATTCTATCATGCCGCCTGCCCAGACAGGAATGCCTTTTGAGCGGCAGTAGTCATGAATTCTTTTTGCTTCGCCAATGCCGCCGACACGGCCGACTTTTATATTAATGACCCCGCAGCTGCCGAGTTCGACTGCTTTCCTAGCGTCATCGAAAGTGACGATGCTTTCATCCAGGCAGATGGGTGTCTTGATCTGGTTCTGAAGTTTGGCATGATCAATAATGTCATCAAAACCCAATGGCTGTTCGATCATCAGCAGGCTAAAATCATCAAGTGCTTTTAACCGGTTCGCATCCCTGAGAGAGTATGCCGAGTTTGCATCGGCCATCAGTGGCAGATCAGGAAACTGCTGACGAATTCCCGAAATTAACTGGTAGTCAGTTTCGGGGCTTATTTTAATTTTCACGCGCTTGAAGCCTTGATCCAGATAGCTTTCGATTTGTTTCAGGACTTCAGACAAATTTGGGTTCCCGACAACCACACCTGCAGGTATCTCTGACATCGTTCCGCCAATAAGTCTCGATAGCGGAATTTCCTCTTTCTTTGCCTGCAGATCCCAGAGTGCTGTTTCAAGGGCGGCCTTTGCCATATGATTCCTGCGCACGGAACTGAACAACCCGAAAGCTTCTTCAGGATGGCTGATCCCCTTTTTTTTCAAAAGAGGGATCAAAAAATCTTTAAGCACATGATATGAGGTTTGCACCGTTTCCTCCGTATACCAGGGTGATGAAAATGCTACCCCTTCGCCATATCCAGTGATGCCATTACGATCTTCCACTTCTACTATGATCGCTTCCCTGTCGGTCACGGAACCTAAATGAGTCATGAAAGGCTGCTTCAATGGCATTTTAATGACCGATAAATGTACCGACTTAATCGCCATTTTCATCACGCTCCACATCCAGCCACTCGCGCAGTTTGCGCCTTAATAATTTCTTTGCGGCATTACGCGGCAGGCTGTCAACAAAGTAGAACTTTTTAGGAAGCTTGTATTTTGCAAGTTTTTGTTCACATAGCTTGAGCAACTCTTCTTCTGACACGCCCAAATCATTTTTCACAATAAAAGCGACAGGCACCTGTCCCCATTGCTCATCAGGCATTCCAATCACTCCGGCATCAGCCACACCTGGATGCGAAAGCAGGACGCCTTCAATTTCAGCAGGATAGACATTTTCCCCGCCGGAAATAATTAAATCGGAACGGCGGTCAAGAACATATAGGAATCCATCTCCGTCCACATAGCCAATATCACCGGTATGAAGCCATCTCTCACGGATTTTATCTGCCGTTTCATCAGGGCGGTTCAAGTACCCGACTGTCACGTTCGGCCCTTTTACAACAATTTCACCCTCTGCACCAGGCGGAACATCCAGGCCATCTGCATCCACAATCCGTATCTGGTTGGAAAATAGCGCTTTACCGGCAGAACCAAGGCGCTCAATGCTGTATTCCGGTGATAATGTCGCAAACTGTGAAGAAGTTTCTGTCATCCCATAGGTTTGGAATACCGGGATATCTTTTTCCAGACAGGATTGAAGTAATGGTAAAGGAGCAGGCCCGCCCCCCAACAGCATGCATCGGAATGATCCCGGCAGTCTGTCAGAGCCCAATTCGTCAATGATCCGCCTTAGCATCGTGCTGACGACCGACATAATGGTGATCTGATATCGACTGATATCTTCGATTGCCTTTTTCTCCTCGAAAGAAGAATGTAAGACAATCGGCATTCCATATATTTGGCCCCTCATTAAAATAGAGTAGCCGCTAATATGGAAAATAGGCACAGTGCAAAGCCATTTATCCTGAACATGCAAACCAAGATTGAGCGCTGAAGCATTCGCGCTCCACCAGTGGTTTCCATATGTTTGCATGACCCCTTTCGGATTGCCGGTTGTGCCTGATGTATACATGATCGAAGTGACTTCATCCATATCGTATTCTTCAAGAATAAATGGATTTATTCCTTCGAGTTCTTTTAAATCATTGATGCTGACCTTCTTTGTATCAGAATGAATTCCTGATACTTTATCAATGAAGCGAGTTTCATATAGAAGTACGACCGCTTGACTATCATCCAGCTGCCATGACAGTTCTTCTGATGTCAGGCGATTGTTCAAAATAACCGCTCTGACTCCCGCCATTTGCAAAGCGTATAAAATAAAGGCAGATTCAGCCTGATTGGAAAACAGCACGGCAGCCGCCACACCTTTTTGAATCCCCAGTGCGCCAAGTTTTCCCGCATACGTTTTTGCTTTTTCAAAAACTTGCTTAAACGTATAGGTATGTTCTTCAAATATCAGCGCTTCCCGGTCTGGAGAGAGATCGGCCCGCTTTTTCAGCCAATTCGGTATCGTTTCTGACATTGATGTCACCCTTTCTCTACATACTAAAACAGCTTGATGGAGGTCCATCAAGCTGTGTCATAATTATAAAATCAAGGGAATCTTGGGAACTGGCCGAAGTCTGGCTTGCGCTTTTCCTTGAATGCATCGCGGCCTTCTTTCGCTTCATCTGTTGTGTAGTAAAGCAATGTTGCATCTCCTGCCATCTGCTGTAGTCCAGCAAGACCATCAGTATCAGCGTTCATTGCAGCTTTCAGGAAGCGAAGAGCAGTTGGGCTCTTCTCAAGCATTTCTTCACACCACTTGAGTGTTTCCTCTTCAACCTGGTCAAGAGGTACAACTGTGTTGACAAGACCCATGTCCAGCGCTTCCTGGGCATTGTACTGACGGCACAGGTACCAGATTTCACGTGCCTTTTTGTGGCCGACGATTCTTGCAAGGTAGCCTGAACCGTAACCGGCATCAAAGCTTCCTACTTTAGGGCCTGTCTGACCGAATATAGCGTTATCAGCCGCGATTGTCAGGTCACATACGACATGAAGCACATGGCCGCCGCCGATTGCATAACCCTTTACCTGAGCGATAACTGGCTTAGGAATTACACGGATCAAGCGCTGAAGGTCAAGGACGTTCAAACGTGGAATCTCGTCTTCACCAACATATCCGCCGTGTCCGCGTACTTTCTGGTCACCGCCGGAGCAGAATGCATCGTCTCCAGCTCCAGTAAGGACGATAACACCAACGCTTGAATCATCACGAGCATAAGAAAATGCATCGATCATTTCCATAACCGTTTTCGGACGGAATGCGTTGCGCACTTCCGGGCGGTTAATGGTGATTCTCGCAATGCCATTATATGTTTCATACAGAATATCTTCGTAATTGCGTTCTGAAACCCATTCAACTGTCATTAAGATAACCTCCTATTATGTATTCGACAAAAACTCACTTACTATTGTACCAAATTTTTCTCGTTCTTCCACATGAATTGCATGCCCGCATCCATTTATCGTCAATTTTGTCGGATTTGGCAGCTTCAAGGCCATGTCGTCGGCTATTTTGCAAAACTTTTCATCAAGCTCTCCTGTAATCAGCAGGGTCTCGAAATCAAAGTTCACAAGCTCATCCCACCATGAAGGCTGAGCGCCGGTTCCCATTCCCCGCAGGCTGTTTGCCAGGCCAACGGGGTCGTTCTTCAGTCTTTGACTTCTTATTTGTTCCCTTACTTCTGCGGGGAGATTCAACTGCGAATGAAAAAGCGGGATCGTTTCCCAAAAATCGATGAATTTCTCCACGCCTTCCCTTTCAATCCTGTCAGCCAGTTTATGGTCCTGCTGAATTCGTGCTTCGCGCTCTTCAGATGTTTTTAGTCCTGGCGTCGTGCTCTCAAGAATGAGCTTCCTTACTCTTTCAGGATACAGACTTGCAAAGGTAATGGCTGTCCGTCCGCCCATTGAGTATCCAAGCAAATCCGTTTTTTCAATACCGAGCTGGTCTAAAAGAACTTTGATGTCATTGGCTGCTTCCTTTATATCATATCGCTCCATATCGCCTGGCGATTTAGTCTCGCCGTGCCCAATGAGGTCTACCATAACAAGGTCTGAGTGCTGTCCCCATATAGGACAAAACGGCTTCCATGTAGAAGCCGCTCCGGTAAAACCATGGAGCAATACGAGTGGAAAGCCGCTGCCGTATTGCTCGACATGATATTGGATTCCATTAATCATGGTTTTCATGATTCGTCACCTTTTAACAATGCAGTTATTTCCCGGGAAACAGATTTCCACAAATTTCGATGTTCCATCATGTTAGAATCCCTTGCCGTCCGGATTTCCATGACCTTCAAGCCTTCGGCGCGCTGGTTTTCAGTAAAGGTCTCAGAAAAATGCTCCCAGTCTTTAATCAGGTCATATTTCCCCTTGTACATCGCGACAACATGGCTGAAGTCAAGATCGAGCGGAGTGCCGAAAAGCATCTCGAAATGCTTCGGCTCGTTTGCCTGGGGCAGGAAGGAGAATATTCCTCCGCCATTATTATTGATCAGTAAAATATTAATATCGATATTATACAATTTTGATGCCAATAGCCCATTCAAGTCATGATATAAAGTTAAATCCCCCAGCACCAGGTAACATGGCTGCGATACACTCGCTACCCCAAGTGCTGTAGAGACAATCCCGTCTATGCCATTCGCTCCCCTGTTGGCCATGACCTTGATATTCTTATCATTAAGCAGGAAAAATGAATCGAGGTCGCGGATCGGCATACTGTTGCCAACGAATAGAGTCGCTCCTTCAGGAAGCATTTCAGCAAGCAGATGGAACAGCTTGCCTTCACTCATTTCTTCTACCTTTGAAATGCCCATCAGCTGCTGTTTGGCTGTATCGTTCAACGCAAGCCACTTATCCAAGTAGGAAGACTCATCAACATGATCAACTGCACTGCTTATCTTCTCGCAAAAAAGTGCTTCATCACAATAAAACATATCACTTGCCGACATCGTCGGCTCGCGCCAGCCGGCACCGCTATCGATCACAAACTGGCGGGCGTTGCGATTCTCTTTTATAAAGATAGTCAGCGCTTTTGAAACAGGCATCGCACCAAAACGGATGATCACATCGGGCTTTAAAGCTTCCTTCGCGTCTTCGTTACGCAAAAACGCATCATATGTATCGACAACATGACGTCCGTCGTGTTCACCGCTTCGCAGCTGTGACAGCGGATCAGCGATAATCGGGAACTTCAGGCTGTCAGCGAGCGCAATCACGCGTTCAGCAAAATCACTGCTGTCGATCTGCCCGCAGACGATGATTCCGTTTTTAAATGACGCAAGGTCTTCAGCAATTCTCTCGAACATTTCATCTGATAAGCTTATACGTCCGGTCTGGATTTCGACATATCCACCAACACGCTCAGGCAGTTCGAACAAATTTCCATCCAGCTTCGGAATCAATGGCTCCTTGAACGGGAAGTTCAAATGGACAGGTCCCTGCGGATAGCTTGATGCTGTTGCAGCCGCTCTGCCGCAAACAGTACGTGCATAGCGGATCATATCCTCTGTTTTTTGCGGCGGCGCCATCTCAACAAACCATTTGACGTTTTTTCCATACAAATGGATTTGGTCTATCGCCTGTGGTGCACCGACATCTCGGAGTTCATGCGGACGATCCGCTGTGAGGACGATCAGCGGAACCCTTGAAATGCTAGCTTCTATGACCGCAGGATAATAATTCGCCGCTGCCGTCCCAGATGTACAAAGCAGTGCGACGGGTTTTCGGGTTGCTTTGGCAATCCCGAGGGCGAAAAATGAAGCAGAACGCTCATCGACAAGAATATGGGTCCTCAGTTCAGGGTGTTCTGCCATCACCAGTGCCATTGGCGTTGATCTCGAACCAGGGCTGATGACAACATCCCTCACCCCTGTTTTGGATAACTCTGCAACAAATGCAGCGATATACGCTGTTAAACCTTCCTGGTGACTCATGTTATCTTTCCTCCAAGTGCTGTAAGCATCGGTCGGAACTTGATGCTAGTCTCTTTATATTCGCTTTCGGCATTTGAATCTGCCACGACTCCACATCCCGCAAATAAGGAAGCCTCTTTTCCCTGAATCAGTCCTGAACGGATGGCTACGGCAAATTCACCGTTCCCCTGATAATCCATCCAGCCAACAGGTGCAGCATAAAGCCCTCTGTCCAGCTGTTCGATTTCCCTGATTTTCTCGATGGCTGCCTGTTTCGGCAATCCTCCAAGTGCTGGAGTCGGATGGAGTCTGTCCACCAGGTGAAGAATCGATGTTCCTTCCCGGTTTTTACCGATGACCGGGGTATACAGATGCTGGATGTATTTCATCTTCATTAAAGCAGGCTGCTCTGGAAGGATTACCTCATCACAGGTTTCCTCCATCGCCTCTTTGATCATATCGACCACATATTGGTGTTCAATCAAATTTTTCTGGTCAGTTAAAAGTTCACAGCCAAGCTTTTCATCTTCTTCAGGAGTGTTCCCTCTTGCGATCGAACCTGCGAGACATGCGGAAAACAGGCTGTCGCCATCCTTCTTGACCAGCCTTTCGGGTGATGCACCAATAAAACAATCCCCATTGGATTCAAAAGCGAATGTAAAGCTTGCCTTCTGGTGATCCAAGAGATTCGCAAGGACTCTTTCTGCCTGGACCTTTTCTTCGAAATGAAGGCGCAGCTCCCTTGCGAGGACAACTTTTTTCAGTTCGCTATTCTCAAAACTGTTTACGGCATCTGTTACAGTCTGCTTCCATGCTTCCGGTTCGATTTCAACAATTTCCTTGAGATGAAGCTGAGCAAGTGCTGGTTTCACAACTGCCCTCGAGAGCACTTCTTCCCGCTCCCTGGACAATTTTTCAAATAAGGTTAGATCATCATGCTGGGTGCAAATTACGTTGGTAGTGAAATACGCCTCACCCTTGATTATAGTCAGCATGTATTTCGGAATATGGAACAGTGCTTCTGAAAACTTGGACCATAAAGCAGTTCCTTTTTTCAGCGGATCGAACGAAAATCCGCCGAACAAGGCTGGACCTATTCCATTGAGATTGTATTTATTAAATACCAGCGCGGAATCCATGAAGCGCTTCCACTCTTTTTCAACATGAAAAAAGCGGTCAGCTGGCTGATCCGACTGTATTTGCCCGCAAACCCCCAACCCCGCAAGGATTTGTTCTCCCTCAGAATCCTTCCAGAAAAAACGTTCTCCTAAGTACTTTTCCCGGCCTGAAGCAAAAAAATGAAAAGGATCGATACGATCTATTTTATGGACTTCGCTTACCAAAATCGACTGAGATAGTCCTTTGGCCCGCTCAATCCCATCAAGGATTCCCTGTCTAAGTTCCGTTTCCTGAATGGCAACCAAAAATATCCCCCCAATAACAGCCTCTCATCTGTTATCAAACGTTTAAAAGCTTATTTTAAGATACACCTCATACATCACGATGTCAATCATGGCGGGCTTTCCAAAGCGATTATCATCCTTATTATATATTTCACGCCAAAAGCTTGCATAATCTGGTAAAACCATCCTGCTTAGACGTGAAAATACTAATTGACAGTGGATATGTGAATATCTACACTTATAATTGTAAGGTAATTTAACCTGGATTTTAAAGGTCTTTTTGACAATTTTCGTTCTTTTAGATAAAATATTTAGGTTTGATAGATTGATATTAAGGGAGAGAATTAGATATGCAATCACAGTTACAGCCTAGTTCTTCACCAGCAGTTGATAAAGAAAGCTGGAAAGTCTGGTGGCAATTAACCCGTCCTCATACATTGACTGCCGCATTTGCCCCTGTCCTTCTCGGTACTGCTTTAGCCATAGAAAACAGTGGCGGCATCCATTGGGGCATGTTTATAGCCATGCTCGTCGCAAGCCTGTTAATCCAGGCAGCAACAAATATGTTCAATGAATATTATGATTTTAAACGCGGACTGGATAATGAGAATTCCGTTGGGATCGGCGGCGCGATTGTCCGTCATGGCATCAAGCCTAAAACGGTCTTGAACCTTGCTTTCAGTCTATATGGAATATCCGTTTTACTCGGTGTTTATATCTGTATGAGCACAAGCTGGTGGGTCGCAGCTGTCGGGGTTGTTTCCCTGGCTGCCGGTTACCTTTACACAGGCGGTCCGCTGCCAATTGCCTACACTCCTTTCGGTGAGCTTGTCGCTGGATTTTTCATGGGTGTACTGATCATTCTGATCTCGTTTTATATCCAGACTGGCACGGTCACACCTACAAGTGTACTCGTATCATTCCCAAGCTTTTTGCTGGTAGGTGCCATCCTGCTTGCTAATAATATCCGTGACCTTGACGGCGACAAAGATTTTGGGCGAAAAACACTCGCTATCCTGCTTGGAAGAAAAGGGGCAATCCGCCTGCTTGCTGGCATGTTCATCGTGTCATATACATGGGTAATCGGCCTGATCATTGCGGGTGTCGTTTCTCCTTGGCTGGCGATTGTCGCACTAAGCATTCCAAAAGCAGTCAAAGCAACAAAAGGTTTTATCGGAAAGTCCAATCCCATGCAAATGATGCCGGCAATGGCTGCAACAGCAAAGACGAACACGATCTTTGGCCTGCTTTTATCCGTCGGTATTTTCATCAGCTTAATTTAATGTTAGGCTGTTTTCGTAAAGATTGTTGTTAAAATCCTAAAGCCGATTTTAACGTGATAATATGCCATTTTGTCGTTCGGAATTAAGTGTGCAGGCTCTTTTCTCTTAAATTTTGTGAAGAAAAATAGGTCATTTAATCCCATTTTGCAGCCAAAAGCAACAAAGTTTGAGAAAAAAGCCTAATTAAACGAGAAGCTTCTGCCTTAGGCGGAAGCTTTTTCTATGTTTCCTGAAATGATGAGCGGGTATTTAGAACGTATGACACGATACAATATGAAGGATGTGTAATCATGCTGACAAAGGACCAGCTCAATAACTTGAAGGACACACTTATTAATGAAAAAGAAACACTTCAATCACAAATAGATCAAAATGAAGAGGAAGGTTACCTCGAAGGCAGCCAGCGGGAGGCAACCGGAGAACTTTCTTCATACGATAACCATCCCGCCGACAGTGGAACAGAACTATTCGAGCGGAGCAAGACCCTTGCGATGGACGAGCATCATGAGGACCAGATGGGCAAAGTCGAAAACGCCCTGAAGGCGATCGAGGATGGCACATACGGAAAATGTGTCGAGTGCGGGAAAGAGATTCCATACGAGCGACTCGAAGCAATTCCATACACTTTATACTGCGTCGATCACTCCCAGGAACAGGGCGTATCAAATGACCGTCCAGCAGAGGAAGATGTATTGGAATACACCCACGATGCAGATTTCGACCGCAGACAGAACGAGGAGATGGCGGACAACAGGAACAGCTTCGATGATGTAGCTGAGTTCGGGACCTCCGAAACACCTTCCGATTTTACCAGGGATCACGAAGACTACAATAAGCTTTATATTGATAATGAAACCGAGCGCGGGTTCACTGAAGACTATGAATCCTTCAGCGCCACAGATATCGAAGGCGATGACAGGCAAGTATTTCAGAGCGACAGCGAAGAGGAATACGAGGAAAGGCTTGACGAAACCGGCATGGAATCGGAGCTTGGCGATATCCCTTATAAAGAAGGAGATAGTTATGTAGAAGACGAAAAAAAGGATGACGATAAATAAGAAGAAGCCTCAGTTCATTAAGTGAACTGAGGTTTTTTTTCACCATTCTGAAACATAAGGCACAAATCAAGTCGTTCAGCTTAGGCACAAGAATATTCTCCGAGCAGAGTCTCAAACTAAGACTAAATAATATAGAAACGGAGATAGAAAATGAGTATTATTCTTGCTCTGCTTGCTGCACTTTTTGCTTCTTTTACAGCGATTCTCGCCAAGATTGGCATTGAGGATGTCGATTCCAACCTGGCCACTGCTGTCAGGACTGTGGTGGTCGTTATCATGGCTTATTTAATGGTGGTGATTACAGGGCAGACGGACAATATAATGACAGTATCTGCGAGATCACTGATTTTCCTTATTCTCTCAGGATTGACAACTGGCCTTTCCTGGCTGGCATTTTTCAAAGCAATCCAGATTGGTGATGTTTCCAAGGTTGTCCCGATTGATAAATCAAGCGTATTGCTGACGATCCTGCTTTCTTTCATCATCCTCAGGGAACCTGCTACAATGCCTGTTGTGGCAGGGGGCATCATCATTTCGATAGGTACCTTCGTATTGATTGGAAAAAAGGAAAAGAAAAATACCGAGAGAAAAAAGGTATTCAACATGAAATCGTATCTTTTCCTCGCCATCATGTCTGCTGTTTTCGCAGCGTTGACCAATATTCTCGCAAAAATCGGGATTGAAGACGTCGATTCCAATGTGGCCACCTTCATCCGTACTGTCGTAATCATCATTTTTGCATGGGGAATTGTCTTTTTTCAGGGGACTGTAAAGGAATTGAAGAACATCTCAAGGAAATCATACATCTTTCTAATTCTATCTGGTGCAGCTACAGGCTTCTCCTGGCTTTGTTACTTCGCTGCACTCGCAATCGGAAAGGTAAGTATCGTCAATCCGATCGATAAGTTCAGTGTCGTCCTGACGATGATCCTGAGCTTCATCATACTAAAAGAAAAACCGACACGCTCGACCGTGGCAGGTGCGGTATTGATTACGATTGGCACTGGCTTATTGATCTTGTAAAAGGATTTTGAGAAAACAAGAAATGGCCAAACCGTCATCGGTTTGGCCTTATTCTATAGTTTCAAAGCAGACTGGACTTTCCAGATTTCATCCGCATATTCCCTTATGGTCCTGTCGCTGGAGAAATATCCGGATTTGGCGATATTGACCAGGCTCATCTGCAGCCAATCGCCACGGTTTAAATATTTCCGGCTGACTTCCCCGTGTGCCTTAGCATAGGAAGCAAAGTCCCTAAGCAAAAAATACTGGTCATTATGCCCCAGCAGGGAATCATAGATTTCATTAAAATGGTTTTCTGTATCAGGGAAGAATCCATTAACCAGCTGGTCAACGACTTCCCGGATCCGTTCATCATGGTGGTAGTACTCCAGCGAATGATAGCCTCCGTTATGCTGGTAATCCAGCACTTCCTCTGCACTCAATCCGAACAGGAAAATGTTCTCCCTGCCAACCATTTCCGTGATCTCGACATTGGCTCCATCAAGTGTGCCCAGTGTCAAAGCCCCGTTCATCATGAATTTCATATTTCCTGTCCCTGAAGCTTCCTTACTCGCTGTTGATATCTGCTCACTGATATCCGCTGCCGGAAAAATTTCCTCGGCCAGGGACACACGATAATTTTCGAGGAAAATGACCTTCAGCTTATCATTCGTCACAGGGTCATTGTTCACCTTATCAGCAACACTGTTAATGAGTTTTATGACCTTCTTGGCAAAATAATACCCAGGTGAAGCCTTGGCGCCAAAAATGAATGTCCGTGGATACAACAGCGCTTCCGGATCTTTTTTCAACGCATTATACAGATGCATGATGTGCAGCACATTCAACAACTGCCGCTTATAGGCGTGGAGCCTTTTTACCTGGACATCAAAAATTGATTCTGTGTCGACCTCAATCCCTGTTTTATCCAAAATCCGCCTTGCAAGCCGTTCCTTATTCTCTTGCTTGATGTCATGCAGTTTTTCCAGGAAGGCTGCATCCTCCTTGTAACGCATCAATTCCTCCAGTTTATTCGGTGCCCCTACCCACTCAGGCCCAATTGCATCGGTAATCAACCCGGACAATCCAGGGTTTGCCTTCAGCAGCCAGCGCCTATGAGTGATGCCATTTGTCTTGTTATTGAATCGCTCTGGATAGAATTGATAAAACAAGTTCATTTCCCGATTTTTTAAGATATCCGTATGGAGCTTCGCCACTCCATTAATGCTGTGACTGCCGACAATCGCAAGCGGGGCCATCCTGACCTCGCCATGGGCAATGATTGCCATGGATTCAACCCTGCCCCAATCGTCAGGATATTGCTCCCATACCACTTTACAGAAACGCTCGTTTATCTCTTCGACGATCATGTATATACGCGGCAGCAGCGGCTGGAATATCCTGATTGGCCAGCGTTCAAGCGCCTCTGCCAGGGTCGTATGGTTTGTATAGGAAAGTGTCTGGACAGTAATATGCCACGCATCTTCCCAGCCTAGTCCCTCTTCATCCATCAGGATCCTCATCAATTCGGGGACCGCTATCGCAGGGTGTGTATCATTGATATGGATGCTCACATAGTCATGGAATTCTAGCAAGCTCTTATTCTTCTTTTTAAAAGACTTCACAATCGCCTTCAGGCTCGCTGAGACAAGGAAATATTGCTGCTTTAGCCGAAGTATTTTCCCTTCATCATGGGTATCGTCCGGGTATAAAAACTCTGAAACCGACTCGGTATCCTTCTTATATTTGAAAATATCTGCATTTGCAGGAAATCTCGATGGCTCAGCATTCCAAAGACGAAGGGTATTTACCGTCTGAGTCTGGTACCCGATGACAGGAAGATCGTAAGGAACAGCCATGATGGTCTCCGCGTTCAGATGTCTGAAAACGAGCCGGCCATTTTCCATTCTGCTCTCAATCTCTCCCCAAAAAGGTACTTCCACTGCATCATCCGTCTTGCGTACCTCCCAGACATGGCCGTGCCTCAGCCATTGCTCCGGAAGTTCAACCTGGTAGCCATCAACGATCTTCTGCTCAAACAAGCCATGCTTGTAGCGGATTCCGCAGCCATGTCCAGGAAAATCAAGCGAAGCAAGTGAATCGAGGAAACAGGCGGCAAGACGGCCAAGTCCTCCATTGCCAAGACCGGCATCCGCCTCGATTTCCTCCAACTGATCAAGCTCGATCCCCAGTTCCCAGAGCCCCTTGCACACAACCTCTTCAACACCCAAATTGATCAGATTGTGCCTGAGCAGCCGCCCAAGCAAGAATTCGATCGACAGGTAATACACCTGCTTTTTCACGCCAGCACGATATAATTCATTCGTTTTGATCCAATCAGAACTCACATGCTCCCTGATCATATGCCCGAGAGTCTGGAATTGCTCCCGGCTCGAGCTTTCTTCAAAGCTGGTTCCAAACATCATCTCGAGTTTTTTCAAGAAAGCGGTTTTGAATTTGGGAACACTAGAAAACATGCGATTCACTCCTTGAGATGAGATCGGAATACAAGTCTTTGTACTGTCTTGCGGACTGCGCCCAGCTATAATCTGTTTCCATTGCCTGTGCCATCAGCTTCAGCCATTTTTCACGCTTACGGTAAAATGAGAGTGACCGTTCAATCGTAAAGAGCATGTCATGGGCATTGAAATTGGCAAAAGTAAAACCATTGCCCTCTCCGGTGAATTCATTATATGGCTGTACCGTATCGTTCAGCCCGCCCGTCTCCCTGACAATCGGGATCGATCCATAGCGCATCGCAATCATCTGGCTCAATCCGCATGGCTCGAACTTTGATGGCATCAAAAATAAATCGGATCCTGCATAAACCTGATGTGCCAGATTCTCATCAAAGCCGATATATACGCCACATTGGTCAGGATATTCCGCAGCCATTTCCCTGAAGAACTGCTCAAACTCAGGGTCACCGGTGCCAAGAACAACAAGCTGCACTCCCGTTGCCATGATTTCATGGAAGACTTCCCTGACCAAATCAAGGCCTTTTTGTTTCGTCAGCCTTGTGATCATCGCAACAACCGGAACATCATCATTAACCGACAGGCCAAAGCTTCGCTGTACCTGCAGTTTGTTGATCACTCTTCTTTCTAGTCCCCATACCCCGAAATTGGCGGCCAGGCCAGGATCGCTTTCAGGGTCATAAGCATCATGATCGATCCCGTTTACGATCCCGGAAAGATCCTCATTTCTTTTTCTCAGGATTCCATCTAGTTTTTCACCAAAATACTCAGTCTGGATTTCGTCTTTGTAAGTAGGGCTGACGGTTGTGATATAATCTGATGAAATCAATGCGGCTTTCATGAAATTGGCCATCCCGTAAAATTCCAGCTGTTCCTCATTGAAATAAGAACTGTCAATCTGCAGCAGGTCACCCAGCACTTCCCGAGGGAAAATCCCCTGGAATTGGAGATTATGAATCGTGAATACCGACCGGATCAATCCATAACCCGGACGCTTATAATACTCTGTCCGCAGCAAGAAAGGAATCATTCCGGTATGCCAGTCATGGCAATGGATCACGTCAGGATAAAACTCGCTTTCGGCGATGAACTCGAGCACCGCTCTGCTAAAAAAGGAAAAACGCTCCCCATCATCATAATGCCCATAAAGGCTATCCCGCTTGAAGTAATATTCATTGTCCACAAAGTAGAAGGTGACACCATCATGTTCAAGAGCTTCAATGCCGCAATATTGCGAGCGCCAACCCAATTGCACAGTAAACTCTTTCACTTTCTTCATTTCAGAGCGGAATTTCTCAGGAATCAATCCGTATTTCGGTAAAATCACCCTGACATCCGTTCCTAATTTTTTCAGTTCCTTCGGAAGTGATCCCGCAACATCTGCCAGGCCTCCTGACTTGATGAAAGGAACACATTCCGATACTGCGAATAATACCTTCACGAGCTGCTCCCCACTCCCTGTACTGCCCCTTTACGGATGACAGCTGGCGAGTCTGCTGGCGCTGTAATCACGGTTCCTGCCTCGATTCTTGCATCCTTATCTACTATTACAGAGTCCAATATACAATTCTCCTTAATCTGTGTCTTTTGAATGATGATACAATTGCGGATCACTGTACCCTTCCCGATTTTAACACCTCTTCCGATGATGCTGTTTTCAACCGTCCCCTCAATCATCCCGCCATTGGCGACCATTGAATTGCGGACCGATGCATCCACATCATAGCGGGTTGGAGGCTCATCTTTCACCTTTGTTAAAATAGGGCGTTCTTTAGGGAATAACTCCTTCCAAACCTCAGGCTTCAGCAAATCCATGCTCACACTGAAATATTTAGCGATGGTATCCACCATCACTGCATAGCCTTCATAGTCGTAATAACAAAGCTGGAACTGACTGCTGGTATCCCTGGCAGCATCCCTCATATTCGAGTATCCAGTTTCATTCCTTGTCATGATCAAATCCATCAGCAGAGTTTTTTTCACAAGGTAAATTCCTAGCGACCTTCCATTCTTCTGTACTTCTGTAATGTCACAACCGGATTCGATATGCCAGTCAAGCAACGGCTGGAAATCCATATTGAAAACCGTATAGGAATTCGCTATCAGCGCATAATCCTGCGTACTGCGTTCAAAATAATCAATGTTATCGGCAAAGTGATCCAATGTTCCGATTCCCGTATAATTTTTATTCAGATTAGATGCAGGGAAGAAAAACAATCCATCCCTTTTTCGGTTGAGGTCCCAATTCCTGCCTGAACCTAAATGGTCCATCAGCGACCGGTACTGGTATTTCGGAAAAATCGCCACGCTCTCGATTCCCGAATTAACCATGTTTGAAAGGATAAAATCTATCAGCCTGTATCGCCCGCCAAAGGGAATCGCCGCCACCGACCGATGCAGGGACAGTTCCTGGAGATCTTCGTGAACGGTTGTCGCATCTATTACTCCCAATAATCGTTTGTTCATTTCTATTTCCTCCCGAAGTCGGCTCAATTGGATTGCAATTCACCAATTGTTTCTTCCGATACTAATGTAATTTCATTGCAGCTACCATCTGGCCTGATAATTGTACCATCAGGGACATATACGCCTGGCGACACAATCGCCTTCTCAATCACGCAATTATGGCCGATGACAGCATCTGGCATAATGACCGTTTCCTTGACAACCGCTCCTTTTTTAACCGTCACACCCTGGAATACGACCGTTTTGGAAACTTCTCCTTCAATCTTGCAGCCCTCATTGACAAGGGATTCCGAAACTTCCCCCTCTGGGCAAATATATTGCGGCGGCTGATTCGGGTTCACGGAATAGATCCGCCATGACTGATCAAATAGGTTCAGTTCACAATCCTTATCCAATAAATCCATATTCGCTTCCCACAGGCTCTGAACAGTACCAACATCCTTCCAGTAACCTTTAAAAGGATAGGCAAATAACTTCATATTTTCCTCGATCAGCAGCGGAATGATATCCTTGCCAAAATCATGGCTGGATTCCGGGTTCTGGTCATCTCTTATCAGATATTCCCTTAAAACACTCCATTTAAAAATATAAATTCCCATCGAAGCCAGATTATTTTTAGCGACATCCGGTTTTTCTTCAAATTCAGTAATTCTCAGCTCAGAATCCGTATTCATGATCCCGAAACGATTGGTTTCTTCCCAAGGCACCTCTATGACCGAAATGGTCACATCAGCCCCTTTTTCAACATGATAGTTGAGCATCAATTCATAATTCATTTTATAAATATGGTCACCCGAAAGAATCAAAACATATTCAGGATCATACTGATCAAGATAATTCAGGTTCTGAAAAATCGCACTTGCCGTGCCTGAATACCATTTAACCTCGGAACTCTCAGCATAAGGCGGGAGCACCGTCACACCGCCATCCTTTCTGTCGAGGTCCCATGCACTGCCTATCCCGATATAGGAGTTAAGCAATAACGGCTGATACTGCGTCAATACACCGACTGTATGGATGCCCGAGTTTGTGCAGTTACTTAATGGAAAGTCGATGATTCGATACTTGCCGCCAAAAGGGACAGCTGGTTTAGCGAGATTCTTTGTCAGTGAGTGCAGACGGCTTCCTTTTCCTCCTGCCAATAGCATTGCCACGCATTTCTTCTTTTGCATGATTGTTTCTCCCCTTTCTTTTAATAACAGGACGTAAAACTGAGATTCCGAATGGAGAAATACTCATCTCTATAGAATATGGCCTTCCATGGAAAGCTATTTCCTTTGCTTTTCGCACTTTTTTATTCAACACGCCTGAACCCCCGAAAACCTCGGCATCGCTATTTAAAATTTCCCGATATTCCCCGGGCTTCGGGACACCAATCCGATAGTCACGGTAAACTTTCTCGGTAAAATTGCAGACGATGACAAGCAGATCTTCCGGATTCTGCCCTTTACGGATAAAAGAGAAAACCGACTGGTCACGATTATCCGCGTCAATCCACTCAAAACCTTCATAGCTCTGGTCAATCTCATACAGTGGCTTTGAACGCTTATAGAGTTTGATCAGCTCTTTTGTGTAATGGTTCAATTTTTCATGCATTTCATAACCGAACAGATTCCAGTCAAGCTGTTCTTTGTCCTTCCACTCCGAAAACTGGCCGAATTCGGTTCCCATGAACGTCAGCTTCTTTCCGGGATGCGCGACCATGAATCCAAGCAATAGCCGCAGCTGCGCAAATTTTTGCCAGTAATCGCCTGGCATCTTGTCAAGAAGAGATTTCTTTCCATGCACCACTTCATCATGTGAAAAAGGCAGCACAAAATTCTCTGAAAAAGCATAAAGCAGGGAGAACGTAACCTTATCATGTATATGCTTCCTGTTATGGCTTTCTTCCTCCATATACTTCAATGTGTCGTTCATCCACCCCATGTTCCACTTGTATGTAAAACCTAGCCCGCTATACTCCACTGGAGCCGTCACCTGCGGCCAGTCGGTCGAATCCTCCGCGACCATCAAAGCTCCAGGTTCAAACTCTCTCACTGCTTTATTCAGCTTCTTTAAAAACTCCACCCCGTACGGATTGGCTGCATTGACTGAATTAGGCCAATAAATGATGTTCGCAACCGCATCGACCCTGAAGCCATCAATATGATATTTCTCCAGCCAGAAAATCGCACTCGAGATCAGGAAGCTCTGGACCTCTGTTTTTCCCAAGTCAAAATTGGCAGTTCCCCAAACCAGGTTCTCCCGGTCACTCTCACGCTGGTATTCAAAAACATAACCGCCATCAAATTGGTACAGCCCATGGGCATCCTTGCAAAAATGGCCAGGAATCCAGTCAAGGATAACCCCGATCCCGTTTTGATGACACATATCCACGAAATACATAAATTCATGTGGTGTTCCATAACGGCTTGTAACAGAAAAATAACCTGTGGATTGATAGCCCCAGGACATGTCGAGCGGATGCTCAGTTAAAGGCAATAGCTCAATATGTGTGTATCCATGTGAAAGAATATAAGGAATCAGCTCATCTGCAAGCTCACGATATGTAAGGAACGATCCATCATCATGCTTTTTCCAGGAACCCACATGCAGTTCATAGATGAACACTGGCTCATCGAGCGTGCGCCGCCCCTCCCTCTTTTGCAGCCACTTCTGATCACCCCATTTGTACCCATCAAGGGAATAAACAACCGAAGCGGTATTTGGCCTCACTTCCGAGAAGAAAGCAAACGGATCAGCTTTAAGCTTCTTACCCCCGCCAGCTGTCAAAATCTCATATTTATAAATAGCCCCAGTCAGATCACCCTCTAAGGCAAGCTGCCAGACACCTTCCTTATTCACTTTATGAAACTTATGATTCTCTCCATACCAATGATTAAAATCACCAACAAGCTTTACTTCAAGCGCATTTGGAGCCCACACACAAAATCGAGTATATGTTTCGGTTCCTCGATTCATGACATGCGCACCAAATAAATTATGACTCTGATACAAATTCCCTTCATGGAACAGATGCAATTCAAACTCTGTTGGATTTATCACCAATGCCCTCCACCTGCCTTTGTAAAAACGAATAAAACTTCCTATTTGAGTAGTATTCTAGTTACCATAAAGAATTCCTTGTAAACATTTTCTTAATTTTTCGACAATAATACTTAGTAAAGCGGGTAATTCGACAAAAGCCCGAAAATGGTAGCGCTTTAATGTACTAAATCTTCCAATTACGCGAAATTTGGAGAACGAAAGTTGAAAGTGAATAATGATTTTTTGAGAGGGTTGGTTGAATTTATTAGGTTTGGCAAAGAGATGGTGATTAAAAATATTTTTCAGTTGATAGCGTTTTCATATGGAAATGATGGAATAGTGATTAGGACTGAGGGGGGTTACGTAGACTTCCTACTGAATACAGCAATACTATTAAGTGGTCGTGTAAAGCCATTGAGGTTGATTGTATGATCTGTTTTTTACGAAGTTTATGCGGTTGAATTCTCATTGGCTCGGATATTGGAGGAACACATCACTCGTCACTAGTTTATGTGACCGTTTTTCTCTTTCTTCCTAAAACCGGGAATATATCTCTCGATATGTGCCTCGTTTTTTATTACTGCCTATAACCGGGAACATATCTCTTCTTTATCTGCTCCGTTTTTCTCCTTCACCCTATAACCGGGAACATATCTCTTCTTTATGTGCTCCGTTTTTCTCTTTCACCCAGAAACCGGGAACATACCGGGAACATACCTCTTCCTTTTGTGACCCGTTTTTCTCTTTCACCAAGCAACCGAGCACATATCTCCCCTAAAGTGATCAGTTTTTCCTTTTCAATCCTTTACCCTGGCATAAATCCATAATCGTCGCTTCTATGTACTCTGTTTTGATAGTGCGTGCAGCCTGCTGTATTGTTTAAACAACATCTTGGAAAAAAGCAGACAAGTTGGAAGAGAACACCTGGTTCCTCTGGAGGAAAAAATTTTAAGAACAAAAAAAGCTGTTAGCACAATTGCTAACAGCTTTCCTTATGACCCCTACGGGATTCGAACCCGTGTTACCGCCGTGAAAGGGCGGTGTCTTAACCGCTTGACCAAGGGGCCTTATGGCGGAGAAGGAGGGATTTGAACCCTCGCGCCGGTTACCCGACCTACACCCTTAGCAGGGGCGCCTCTTCAGCCTCTTGAGTACTTCCCCATAATGGCTCCGCAGGTAGGATTCGAACCTACGACCGCTCGGTTAACAGCCGAGTGCTCTACCACTGAGCTACTGCGGAATAATATAAAAAATGGGCCTAAGTGGACTCGAACCACCGACCTCACGCTTATCAGGCGTGCGCTCTAACCAGCTGAGCTATAGGCCCATATATGGAGCGGGTGATGGGAATCGAACCCACTACATCAGCTTGGAAGGCTGAGGTTTTACCAGTAAACTACACCCGCATATTAAGAAAAGGGGCGACTGATGGGAATCGAACCCACGAATGTCGGAACCACAATCCGATGCGTTAACCACTTCGCCACAATCGCCATATCTCAATCATATAATTAATTAAATTAAATAAGGTGGCTCAGGACGGAATCGAACCGCCGACACAAGGATTTTCAGTCCTTTGCTCTACCGACTGAGCTACTGAGCCACTATAATATTTTATCCTAAACTTTTACTAGTTTAGGTCCTTTGCTCGAATGACCTTCGGTCTTTCTCGCAAGTTGCCGCAGAAGCTAATTCGATGACGTGAGCAACTTGCTCTACCGACTGAGCTACTGAGCCACTATAATAGTGTATCTAAAAAATAAAAATGGCGGTCCCGACCGGGATCGAACCGGCGATCTCCTGCGTGACAGGCAGGCATGTTAACCGCTACACCACGGGACCAGATTGCGGGGGCAGGATTTGAACCTGCGACCTTCGGGTTATGAGCCCGACGAGCTACCGGACTGCTCCACCCCGCGACAATATTAATAAAAAACTATGGAGGAGGTAGAGGGATTCGAACCCCCGCGCGGTGTTACCCGCCTGTCGGTTTTCAAGACCGATCCCTTCAGCCAGACTTGGGTATACCTCCGTA
>NZ_CP126080.1:4687500-4803959 GCF_030122805.1 Mesobacillus sp. AQ2
GGTCCATATCGGGCTGGTTTAAAGATACCCTTCGGCTGGGTTTACGCAGAAGGAATCACCCATTTTGAAATTGATGATAAAGGCAGGCTGCTGCTTGCAGGCCATGATTTTAATGGGAAGTTAGCCGTCGCCCTTGAAATAAGCGAAACGCCGTTCGAATAAATAGCGTACAGAAAGGAGAGATCTTACGATGGAAAAAGAAAGGCAGGTACTTGTCGTGTTCCCTCATCCTGATGATGAGGCATTTGGTGTTTCAGGAACAATCGCATCCCATGTCAATATGGGTACACCTGTTACATATGCGTGTTTGACACTTGGACAGATGGGACGAAATATGGGAAATCCGCCATTCGCAAACAGGGAAACCCTTCCTGCGATCCGTGAGCAAGAATTAGACAACGCAGCACGGGCTATGGGCATCAACGATTTGCGGAAGCTTGGATTCCGTGACAAAACGGTTGAGTTCGAGGATGAAAATATGCTGACAAACCTTATGTCCTCACTGATTGCTGAATTGAACCCTTCACTCGTCATCACATTCTACCCTGGCTATTCCGTACACCCGGACCACGAGGCAACAGGTGCAGCAGTGGTGCGCGCAGTAGAGAAAATCCCTGAAGCAGACCGGCCAAAACTGCATTGCGTAGCGTTCTCGCGCAACTGTGTTGAAGAGCTCGGTGAACCGGATATCGTCCATAATATCAGCGCCGTTGCCGATATCAAGCTGGATGCTATTCGTGCCCACCGCTCGCAAACCGAGCTGATGCTTGAGAATATGGCGGAAAAGCTGAAAGAGAAAGATCCACAAACGATGGCGTGGCTCAATAATGAACGCTTTTGGACCTATAAATTTTAATCCACCTGTTGCAGGTGGATTTTTCATTTTCTTTCATATACTCCTTCAATCATCAGGCCTTTCACGAACACCACTTCCTCGGCTGGCTCTCCTTTGATTTTCCACACTGATTCCTTGAATCCAAGGAATTTACTGTTGTTTGTCTTGCCGATCAACCTGTCGATTTCGAAATTCCGTTCCCCATTATGATAAAATTTCTGATACGTTTCATAGCCGGTATGGAATTCCTGGTCCTTAAAGATCAGGACCCCGCTTGTTTTGCTGGTATACACATCAAGGTTCACATCATAGAAGTAAAGGCCAGCGATTAACAAGACCGGAGCAAGAATCAATACCCATCTCTTCTTTTTCAGGAACAAGCAACCACTTCCCCATTTTTTAAAATTTTCAGTCACTTCCTATAATAGCATATTACCCTGGCTTCAATTAAAATTGTCGGATTATAAGTGAATTTGTGAGTGATTACTCACTATACAAATTTATGTGAATGCATTATGCTCTTAGTGAGTGATTACTCACTTCTAAAAAGGAAGGTGAACTCAAATGATTGTTTCGATAAAAAACGTAAGTAAACGTTACGGTACTCATGAAGTCTTAAAAGATCTCAATCTCGAGATTGAAAGCGGGGAAATCTTTGGACTGCTGGGTCCCTCAGGTGCTGGAAAAACCACTCTTGTCAGGCAGCTCGTCGGACTGGAAACACCGACAGAAGGCGAAAACTATCTTTTCGGTGAAAAAATGCCATCATTGCAGCTGATTGAAAGAATTGGCTATATGGCTCAATCCGACGCGCTTTATACCGAATTATCCGCCAAGGAAAACCTTGAATTCTTCGCTTCATTGTTCGGCCTGAAGGGTGCGCAGCGAAAAAAGCGAATTCTGGAAGTGATGGAGCTGGTGGACTTGTCCGACCATCTTAACAAACTGGTAACCAATTACTCTGGCGGCATGAAGCGGCGCCTCTCCCTTGCTGCGGCATTGCTGCACGAGCCTGAGCTGCTGATCCTCGATGAGCCGACCGTTGGGATCGACCCTGTTCTCCGTCAAAGTATTTGGTCAGGATTTTATGATTTGAAAAACAGCGGCAAAACGCTGATTGTCACAACACATGTCATGGATGAAGCAGAAAAGTGCGACAGGCTGGGGCTGATCCGCGACGGAAAACTGATTGCAGTCGGCACTCCTGCCGAGTTGAAGGAAAAGACCGGTTCAGCCAGCGTCGAGGAAGCATTTTTAGCATACGGAGGTGTCCAACATGCGAATTAGAGCTCTGGCAACCAGGATTATCCGGCAATTTCTGAGGGATAAAAGGACGCTTGCGATGATGCTCGTTGCTCCTCTCTTGATCTTGACGATGCTCCACCTTGTCTTTAATGGCGAAAACTATATTCCCAAGGTCGGTTTGGTCAATGCCCCTGATACAATCATTAACAAACTGAATTTAAAAGATGTCAAAATGACAGAATATGACTCTGAAAAAATTGCGAAAGAAGCCGCCCTCGACCATACTCTTGACGGATATGTTGTATTTGAAGGTCCAATGGTGGATAAAATTGTGCTTGAAGGAAGCGACCCATCCGGTAACGGTGCTTTTATGAAGTGGTTCCAACAGGCTGCCAAGCAGCTAATGCCTTCACAAGGCAATCCTGAATTGAACGCTGAATACCTGCACGGATCGGAGGATATGGGACAATTTGATTATTTTGGGCCTGTCTTGCTTGGATTCTTCGCCTTCTTCTTTGTATTCATCATTTCCGGGATTTCATTTTTGCGGGAGAGAACGAGCGGCACCCTTGAAAAATTGCTGTCGAGTCCATTGAGGAAATGGGAGATTGTTGTCGGCTATATTCTTGGATTTGGGCTGTTCACCTTGCTGCAGGCTACCTTGATCGCCTGGTATGCGATCTATATTCTCGGAATGCTGATGGAAGGTTCGTTCATCTATGTACTGCTGATTACGCTGATGCTTTCCATGACGGCCCTGACACTCGGGACACTGCTGTCGGCGTTCGCGAACAACGAGTTCCAGATGATTCAGTTCATCCCGATCATCATCGTGCCGCAGTTTTTCTTCTCCGGCCTGATCAATCTTGAGACGATTTCCGATTGGCTGAGCTGGCTTGGACCGATCACACCGCTCTATTATGCTGCTGATGCATTGCGTGATATTATGGTGAGAGGATACGGATGGGATGCTATTTACGGGAATATGCTGATGCTTGCCGGGTTCTCTGCTCTGTTCATGTTCCTGAATATTTTAGCGCTGAGAAAGCACCGCGCAGTCTAAACACCGGCGAAAGGAGTAAACAATGACAGATCCAGACTTAACAATAGATGAGTTGATGGACGGAGAAGAGCTGACAGATAAGCAGAAGAAGATTATTGTCTCTGCGATTGAATCCTTCGCCGAAAAAGGATTTTCAGCTACATCAACCAGCGAAATCGCCAAAAAGGCAGGCGTAGCGGAAGGAACGATCTTCAGGCATTATAAAACGAAAAAGGATTTGCTGCTGGCGATTGTTTCACCAGTAATGGCAAAGTTCGTGGCTCCTTTTATCATAAAAGATTTAAAAAAGATCCTTCATCAGGATTATGAGCATTTTGAAGACTTCCTTACAGCAATGCTTATGAATCGCCGTGATTTCCTTGTCAAAAACCTTGCTACCGTTAAAATTCTGGTGCAGGAAATTCCGTTCCACCCTGAATTGAAGGAATTATTCAAGGAACATATCGCCCTTAAAGTATATGCCCAATTCGAAAGGCTTGTTGAGCATTATCAGGCTAAAGGCCAAATTATTGATATTCCAGCCTACAGTGTATTCAGGATGACGTTTTCCTCTATCTTCGGCTATTTGATTGCACGCTATATGATTCTGCCCGAAGCAGACTGGGACGATGAAGCAGAAACAGAACGGACAATCCAGTTCATCATGCATGGATTGGCAGGACCAAACAGTAAGAATTGAACCGGGTGTGGGTGCCCGGTTTATTTAATTGGAAAAAATCACGGAAAATTACCAGTTCGCCAATAAATTTTGATTTTCGCCAATAAAGTTGTGAACTTCGCCAATAAAACTCGATTTTCGCCAATAAAATGATTAGCGCCTTTATAATAGGAAGTTAAAACTCTCCTTTCTCCCCAAAAAAGAAAAGAAGCACCGTTTTAAGTGCTTCTTCTGTACAATTTTAACGCAATTCTTCAAGTTTAACGCGATATAGTTTGTCATCGCCCTCACTTGGGGTGCCGCGGCCGTCTGTATTATTGCTGATAAAATACAGATACTCCCCATCCGCCATTACGTCCCTGATCCGGCCGACTCCGGTAACGACCTCTTTCGTCGTTTTTGCAGCTGGATCGAATTCACGGAGTGCATTGCCCCTTAACGTTGCGACATATAGCTTGCCATCATGCGCTGCCATGCCAGATGGTGCCCATGTATCGCTGCCAGACTGGAAAATGGGTGTTTCCATGCCCTGCTTTGTATCATCGCCTGTAATCTCCGGCCAGCCGTAGTTTTTACCCGCTTCAATCCGATTGATTTCATCATGAGCGGAAGGCCCGTGCTCGCTGGAATACATCGTTCCATCCTCCGACCAGGCGATTCCCTGAGGATTGCGGTGGCCGTAGCTGTATACGTATGAATTTTTGAACGGGTTATCCTCGGGAACAGACCCATCAAGGTTCATCCGCAGAATTTTTCCGCCGAGCGAGGTTAAATCCTGAGCGATTTCCGGGTTTGTTGCCGCGTCCCCTGCAGTGGCATATAATTTTCCGTCCGGACCGATTTTCAGCCTGCCGCCATGATGGAAGCGTCCGCTCGGGATGTTATCGAGCAACAACTTCCCTTCCGTCCATTCATCATTTTTCAAAGTTAGCTCGACAATCCGATTGAACTGGCCGGTGCCATTCTTGTATGTGTAGTATGCAAATGCCTTCTGCGATTGCTCGAAACCTGGTGCCAGGACAAATCCAAGCAAACCGGCTTCAGAGGCTTGTGATAAGTCCTTTTTCAATGAAACATTTTGTCGCGTCATGTTTTCACCAGACACTTTTACAATCGAACCAGGACGCTCACTGAGGTAAAAGCTTTCCCCGCTTTTATTGATCGACCACGGCACTTGCAAATTTTCCGCCACAACCTCAAGCTCGCCAACCTGGGCCACAGCTTCCTCGTCCGCTTGATTATCATTCGCTTCACCGGCAGGCTTTGTTTCTTCATCACTGCCTGTACATCCTGATAAAACCATCAGCATCGCCAGCAGCACATACAAAATTCTTTTCATGACACCAGTCCTTTCTTAAATCAGTCTTCCAACACCTTCATAATCGCCTTTCCTACACCGCTCTCTTCATTCGTCAATGTCACTTCGCCGCATATGACTTTTATTTCTTCAGCTGCATTGCCCATTGCGACCGGTTTCCCGACTTTTTCAAGCATCGACACATCATTGAAATTATCTCCGAGGGCCATCGTTTCTTCGAGGCTTATCCCTCTTGATTGAACGAATTTTTCAAGAGCGATGCCTTTTTGGGCGTCAAGGCTTGTGATTTCGATATTCTCCCGTCCGGATGAACTTACTGCTAATCCGGCAATTTCCTTCAAACCAGACCTGGCAGCACCAAGCTTGGCATCATCGAGAGAAAAAGCCAGAAGTTTGTATATTTCGTATTGGTCATCCTCGAATAACTGGTCATATTGATCAATCTTTGTAATTAGTCCTTTATGCATCCTTTCCTCAGCCGCAGCGGCAATCTGTTCGATTGGCACTTCTGGATTGGCTGTTGAAAAAATATCGGCGATGATCGAGACCGCTTTATCTTCATCTTCCGTGAATGTTCCTTTGTTTGTATACACCTCGAAATAGACACCGTTTTCCACAAGACGCAGTGCAGCCTGACGGGCCTTTGCCTTTTCCAGTGGATTCGAGGCAACAACCTCGCCTGCTTCCGAACGGACCTCGGCACCATTCACACAGATCATCGGCAGCTTAAGTCCTGCTTCCTCCACCACGAATCTTGCCTCCTGGTAAGAGCGCCCGGTCGCGACAACTACTTCGACCCCCTGCTCCTTCGCTTTTAAAATCGCTTCGCGGTTTTCAGGCGTAATCTCCTGGGTTGCCGTCAATAATGTTCCATCCATATCAGTTGCTATGCACTTAATCATGTCTTCACCTTCTGCTATTATTTTTCAGTATTATCATCCATGATAGACCTTCAAACCCACCACAAGCAAATAATACGTGTATATACATCATGCTATGCTTTGATCTCCAACTATCTAACTTTTTGGCAAACTTAAATTCTCTGAAACTTTCATATTGTCATCGGAAAAATCATATGCTATTATGTAGCCACAAGCTGCAATCGTTTGCATACAAGGGCAGCACTCTTCTATTTTTGCCAAAAAGTCCAATAACGCTAGTGTTTGCAGACTTTTTACCCTTTTATGTAAGCGTTTTTAAGGTGTTGTATATTATCAATATCTTCCTAGAATCTATGCAAAATATGCAAACGCTTTCGGAACGCAGGTATTGCACGCAAAAAACAAAATATTTGGGGGTATCTCAGCAATGAAAGCAAAAAAGCTATTTCCAGCAGTTCTTTCTCTTGGGCTTTTAGTTGGCGGCGGACTGGCAGGATGTTCATCAGATGATGACGCGAAAAAATCAGGAGATGGCGGCGGCGACCAGGTTACCGTTGACATTTTCCAATTCAAGGTTGAATTCAAGGATCAGTTCGAAGACATTGCAAAGGCTTATGAAGAAGCTAATAAAGATGTTGACATCAACATCACTACTGTCGGCGGCGGGGAAGATTACGGTGCAGCACTTAAATCCAAGTTCGCTTCTGGCAATGAACCTACCATCTACAACGTTGGCGGACCACAGGACGTTGCAGACTGGGAAGATAAGCTGGCAGACCTTTCTGACACAGATGCTGCTAAAGCAGCTCTTAGCGGAACTCTTGAAGGCGTAACAAAAGACGACAAAGTACTTGGACTTCCATACAACCAGGAAGGCTATGGCTTCATCTATAACAAAGGCATTTTTGAAAAAGCTGGTATCGATCCAAAGAGCATCACTAGCTACAAAGCTTTAGAAGATGCAGTAAAGACTTTAGACAGCAAGAAGAAAGACCTTGGTCTTACATCTGTATTCGCTCTACCTGCAAAAGAAACTTGGGTAACAGGACTTCACCTTTCAAACGTCTTCCTGGCACCTGAATTTGACCAGAACGTAATCAACGCATTCAATGCGAAGGAAGTCACTTTCAAGCATGGTGATGCGTTCAAGAAGATTCTTGACCTGCAAAACAAATATTCTGACCAGCCTACTGTAAGCCTTGACTATGCTAAACAAGTTGAAGAATTATTCTCTACTGGCAAAGCAGCGATCATTCAGCAAGGTAACTGGGTATCTGGTTCAATCGCTGGAATCGACGAAGAGCTTGCTAACAGCGGCGTAGGAATCCTTCCTATTCCAGTTGAAGGCTACAAAGAAGATTCAATCCCGGTTGGCGTGCCAATGTATTGGGCTGTAAACAGCAACAAGGATGACAAAGAAGTCGCAGCAGCTAAGGAATTCTTAGACTGGCTATATACTTCTGAAGAAGGAAAAACTGCTGTAATCGAAGATTTCAAATTCATTCCAGCATATGAAGGATACGACGCTGGCAAGATCTCTGACCCTCTTGCAAAAGAAATCTATGAATACTCTTCAGCTGGCAAGACTTTGGCTTGGACATTCATGGGTTACCCAACTGGCTGGGGACAAGAAAAGCTTGGTGTCAACATCCAGAAGTATGTAAGCGGTGAAATGAGCTGGGATGAACTAGTAAAAGAGTCTTCCAAAGCTTGGGCAGACGCTCGTAAATAATAGCTTTTCATCAGAGAAGGAAACAGAACGGCCGCGGCTGTTTTGTTTCCTATCTTTTTTCTGGGAGGCTATCGCTCCGCCGCTGATTTTTGCGGAATTATGAAAAAGCCCTGCTGCTGGTTTTTTCATAATTCTTCTGCAGCGCTATTGGAGCATCATTTATTTAAATTAGATTATTACACCATTAAGAATAGGAGGATTTACAGATGCGCAACCGGAATCTTTGGTACTGGCTTTTCCTTGCTCCAGCTTTGCTTGCCCTGGCTGTGGTGGTTCTTCTGCCGCTGGCTTACGGCGTTTATTACTCATTTACAGACTGGAATGGGATTAAGACCCCATCTTTTGTAGGTCTAGAACATTATAAAGCACTATTTGCTGAAGAAGAATTCAGGGATGCCCTGTGGTTCACTACAAAATTCACTGTTGTTTCTGTGTTCCTGATCAACTTTTTTGGCCTTTCCCTGGCTTTGCTGGTTACACAGAAATTCAGGACGAACAATATCCTGAGAACGATTTTCTTCATGCCGAACCTGATCGGCGGATTGATCCTTGGATTCATCTGGCAGTTCATTTTCACAAAGGTTTTCGCCAGCATTGGTGAATTGATCGGGGTGGAAGGTCTCCAGGGCTGGCTGTCGACTGAAACGACCGGCTTCTGGGCAATGGCAATTTTAATGAGCTGGCAAATGGCCGGTTACATCATGGTCATCTATATCTCATTCCTGGAAGGCGTGCCGCAGGAATTGCTTGAAGCAGCTGAAATTGACGGTGCGAACAGCTTCCAGCGCTTTTACCATGTCACGTTCCCGCTGGTCATGCCGGCTTTCACGGTCAGCTTGTTCCTGACACTGTCTAACTCTTTCAAGCTTTATGATCAGAACTTATCACTTACTGGTGGAGGTCCTTACAACTCCACCCAGATGGTCGCAATGGAAATTTTCAAGACCGCGTTCGTCGAAAACGCCATGGCTTTCGCACAGGCAAAAGCAGTCATCTTCTTCCTGATCGTCGCGGCCATTTCGTTGACACAGGTGTATATCAATAAGAAACGGGAGGTCGAGATGTAATGAAAAAGAAGAAGCAAAGCCGAATCATTCTTGAAATTCTCGGCATCATTCTTGCGCTGATCTGGCTTTCCCCGTTTTATTTGATGATCGTCAACTCGTTTAAGACGAAACGGGAAATGTTCGAGGACACTTTGAAGCTTCCGGATGTTTTTTCATTCGAAAACTATACGATTGCGTTTGAGCGGCTTGATTTTATCAAAACATTTTTCAACTCTGTGCTGATTACTGTGCTAGCAGTTGCAGTGATCATCATTTTCTCCTCGATGGCTGCTTATGCCCTATCAAGACGAGGCGGAAAAACGAGCGGAATCATCTTCATGCTGTTCGTTGCGGCAATGCTGATTCCTTTCCAATCGGTCATGATCCCGCTCGTATCCATTTTCGGAAAGCTCGAAATGCTGAACAGAGCCGGCCTGGTTTTCATGTATCTTGGTTTTGGCGCGAGCCTGTCCATTTTCCTTTATCATGGAACATTGAGCGGGATTTCAAAGTCGCTTGATGAAGCGGCGACAATCGACGGAGCGAACCGGTTCCAGATTTTCTGGTACATCATTTTCCCGATGTTAAAGCCTGTTTCCGTTACTGTGGCAATTTTAAACATCATCTGGATCTGGAACGACTACCTGCTTCCTTCTCTTGTCATCAACCAGCAGGGAATGGAAACAATACCGCTAAAGATGTTCTTCTTCTTTGGGGAATATACAAAGCAATGGCATCTGGCGCTCGCAGGATTGACGATCGCGATCATCCCGGTCATCATCATCTACTTCTTCCTGCAAAAACAAATCATTAAGGGAGTTTCAGAAGGTTCGGTAAAATAATCGATACTATAGGAGAGACGACCAATGGCAGTCACAATCAAAGATGTAGCCAGGGCAGCCGGTGTGTCACCTTCCACCGTTTCCCGGGTAATTGGGGACCATCCTCATATCAATGACGAAACGAAGAAACGTGTGCGAAAGGTGATGGATGAAAAGGGGTATCATCCTAATTACCAGGCACGCAGTCTCGTGGGAAAAAGTACAGAAACGATCGGGATCGTCATGCCAAATTCGGCTACCCAGGCATTGCAAAATCCTTTTTTCCCTGAAGTCATCAGGGGAATAAGCATGAAAGCCCATGAACACCAATTTGGGGTATATTTAACAACCGGCATCACCGATGAAGAAATTTATCAGCAGGTCGTTTCGATGGTACAGGGCCGCAGGGTTGACGGTATCATCCTCCTCTACTCGAAGACCGACGATAAGATCATGAAATATCTGCTGAATCAAAAATTCCCTTTTACCGTCATCGGCCGTCCGAGCAAGAATGCCGAGCGGATTACGTATGTCGATAATGATAATATCTATATCACCAGGCAAGTGACAGACTATCTGATCAGCCTTGGCCACAGAAGGATCGCGTTTATCGGGGTCAATACTGAATATGTTTTCACGATTGACCGGCTTGAAGGCTTCAAACAGGCTCTTGAGGAAGCGAACATTCCTTTTGAAAAGGAATATATCATTCATGAACAATGCTTGAAATCCGAGGGGAAAGAAGGCATTCAGTCGTTCCTTTCCTCTCATGAGCCCCCTACTGCCCTGGTAGTAGCGGATGATTTTACAGCAATCGAACTGATGAGTTATTCAGAGGAATTGAATATATTGGTTCCGGATGATATCTCGATTGTCAGCTTCAATGACGTACCGCTGGCAGAGCATATGAAACCGCAGCTGACTTCAGTCAATATCGACATTTTCCAGCTGGGATTCGAAGCGGCCAACTGTTTAATCGAGCTTATCAAGAATCCGGACGCTTTGCCGAAAAGGGTCACAATCCCGGCAAAAATGATTGAGCGAAAATCTTGCAGTGAAATTAATAAGTAAGTTACTGGCAGCGCAAAATGATTAAAATGAAAGGCTGTTTTCGTAAAGATTGTTGTTAAAATCCTAAAGCCGATTTTAACGTGATAATAGCCATTTTGTATGTCGGTACTAAGTTTGCAAGCTCTTTTCTCAGCATAAGCGTTAATTGTGTGAATAATCTTAGGTAATTCAATCCTATTATTTAGGCAATAGCAACAAAGTTTGAGAAAAGAGCCTTATGAAATGACAGGTTACATCAGGATTAAACAATGAAATGAGGGTTCACATTGAAACATACATGGTGGAAAGAGGCTGTTGCCTATCAGGTATATCCAAGGAGCTTCATGGATTCCAACGGTGACGGCATCGGCGATTTGCAAGGAATGATTTCAAAGCTTGATTACTTAAAGGATTTAGGGATCGATGTCATCTGGATTTGCCCGATGTACAAGTCCCCTAATGACGATAACGGTTATGATATCAGCGATTATCAGGATATCATGGATGAGTTCGGAACGATGGAGGACTTTGACCAACTGCTTGCTGAGACGCACAAGCGCGGCATGAAGCTGATCATTGACCTTGTCATCAACCATACGAGCGATGAGCATCAATGGTTTATCGAATCCCGTGAATCCAAGGAAAGCCCTAAGCGCGACTGGTATATCTGGCGCGATGGCAAGGACGGCGCTGAGCCTAACAACTGGGAGAGCATTTTTGGCGGATCTGCCTGGGAGTATGATGAGACGACAGATCAGTACTTCCTGCATATCTTCTCCCGCAAACAGCCGGACCTGAACTGGGAAAACAAAGAGGTCCGCACGGCATTGTACGACATGATCAACTGGTGGCTTGATAAGGGAATTGATGGTTTCCGTGTTGATGCGATCAGCCATATCAAAAAGGAAGAAGGCCTGAAGGATATGCCAAACCCTGAAGGACTGCAGTATGTGTCTTCCTTTGACAAGCATATGAATGTCAATGGAATCCAGACTTTCCTTGAGGAGCTGAAACAGGAGACCTTTTCAAAATACGACATCATGACAGTCGGCGAAGCAAATGGTGTCAGCATCGAGGAAGCGGATCTCTGGGTCGGCGAGGAACAGGGCAAGTTCAATATGGTCTTCCAGTTTGAACACCTTGACCTGTGGGACTCTGAAAAGAAAGCACTGGATCTGGCAAAATTGAAGAATACTTTTACCCGCTGGCAAAAAGGCCTTGAAGGCCACGGCTGGAATGCATTATTCATTGAAAACCATGATAAGGCGCGGATTGTTTCGACCTGGGGAGATGACAAGGAGTATTGGCGCGAAAGTGCGACAGCGCTTGCGTCAATGTATTTCCTGATGCAGGGTACACCATTCATCTATCAGGGACAGGAAATTGGCATGACGAATGTCCAGTTCCCTTCCATCGATGACTATGATGATGTTGCCATCAAAAACCTGTACAAAATCCGCCGTGAAAACGGAGTCTCTCATGAAGAAATCATGGATTTCATTTGGGCAACAAGCCGTGACAACTCAAGGACACCTATGCAATGGTCCGATGCTGAAAATGCCGGGTTCACGACAGGAAATCCATGGCTGGGCATGAACCCGAATTACACCGGCATCAATGTCGAAGCACAACTAAAGGACCCAGATTCCATCCTTCATTTTTACAAAAAAATGATCCAGATGAAAAAGGCCCATGAAGTGTTCACTTACGGCATATATGATTTGGTTGTGGAAGACCATGACCAACTCTATGCATATACGCGAACATTGGGCGACAAGCAGGCAATTGTGATTTCAAACCTTTCTGGTGAACCGGCAAGCTTTGAATTTGGTGGATTCCCGCTTGAGACAAGCAAGCTTTTGCTTAACAATTATGAAGTGGAAGAGCATGGACATGCGACAGAGTTAACATTAAAGCCTTATGAAACAAGGGTTTATATTAAATAATCATAAAGGGAGTGCCTTAATAGAGGCACTCCCTTTGCTTATACCATTAAACATGTTTGATAAGTAACCTCTTCCCCATCCTGTTTTTTGTTCCAAGAGTACATTCATTCGTCGAAAACAAGGTTTTAGTCCTGTTAGAAATCCTGCTTTTATTGATGGATTCCTTTTGTAAATAATGAATTTGACTAAAAAGGTGTCTGTTTACAGTTTAGCTTGCTAGCTTTAGGAGAATATAACACAGGAAGGAATTGGACTGAGAAAAGGGTTGGCAAATCAGGGGCAATGAATTAAAATGTTTTTTGGCTTATAAATATGTATTAAGGGTGAATGAATTTTGGAAAAACCATTGCGTAAAACAAGATCAACAGGGGATTTATTAGCGTTCCTCATCCCCTCTTTAATAGGAATATTCTTTTTCATGATACCAATCTCCTATAAAGGAGAAATTACGATTCCCATCGCGGTATTGTCAGGCTGGGTCCAGGAATTGCTTGGCGGCACACTGCCAGCGATCATGACTGTCATCATTGTGTTGACATTAATCGGTACACTTTTAATAAAAACCATCCGGCCGGAAATCCTGAATCGCAATCATTTTCTTAAAGCATTATTCGATGTTCCGATGGTCTGGTTTGTTGCGCGTATCTTAGGCGCCACTTTTGCGATTATGACCTTATTCAAATTAGGTCCAGAAGCCGTTTGGTCGCCGAACACAGGCGGACTGCTGCTCAATGACCTTTTGCCAATCCTGTTCGCTGTCTTCCTGTTTGCGGGCTTGTTCCTTCCATTGCTCTTGAACTTCGGTTTGCTTGAGTTATTTGGAACATTGCTGACAAAAGTGATGCGCCCGATTTTTAAATTGCCTGGCCGCTCTTCGATTGACTGTCTGACATCATGGCTGGGCGATGGTACAATCGGTGTCCTGCTGACAAGCAAGCAGTATGAAGAGGGCTACTATACAAAAAGAGAAGCCGCTGTCATCGGTACGACCTTCTCGGTTGTTTCGATCACTTTCAGCCTGGTTGTCATTTCCCAGGTTGACCTGGCCCGCATGTTTGTCCCGTTTTATCTTACGGTGACAGGTGCTGGCGTCGTGGCTGCGATCCTGCTCCCGAGAATCCCGCCTCTTTCAAGGAAGCAGGATACGTATTTCGTGGAGCAGAACAATGACTACTCTGAGGAAAACATCCCGGAAGGCTATACACCATTCTCCTGGGGGATGGCCCAGGCTGTCGAAAAAGCAGGCAGCAATAAAAGCCTCAAGGATTTCCTCCTTGCCGGTGTCCGCAATATCCTTGATATGTGGATGGGCGTTGCCCCAATCGTCATGGCGCTTGGAACCCTGGCATTGATCGTCGCTGAATACACACCAGTATTCCAATGGCTAGGAATGCCGTTCATTCCGCTGCTTGAACTTATGCAGGTTCCTGAAGCGAAGGCTGCATCCGAAACACTGGTCGTCGGCTTTGCAGACATGTTCCTTCCTTCCGTTATCGGTGCCGATATAGCAAGCCCGATGACAAGGTTCATTGTTGCGGCTGTTTCCGTAACCCAGCTGATCTACATGTCAGAGGTCGGCGGATTATTGCTAGGATCAAAAATTCCCGTTTCATTCTGGGAACTATTCATCATCTTCCTGCAGCGTACAATTGTGACACTGCCAATCATCGTACTGGTTGCGCATATGCTCTTTTAAGTAATTTTGGCAAACAACGATCCATCTAGAAGATGTAAATCAATATAAACCGGTTGGCACAGTGCCAGCCGGTTTTTTCATCGTAAAGCAATTCCGCGAAAATCGCACTGAATTCCGCGAAAACAAAACCAAATTCCGCGAACTGAAAAAAACCCGTGATTTTTCCCAGTTAAAAAAGAGAAGCAAAACGCTTCTCTTCTCAATTCCTCTTATTAACACTGGAATGACCGAATCTGTCTCAGGTCTATGCCGAAGTAAACCCATCCGCGGCGGCGGCTCCATCTCCAGCCGGCAACTGAATTGCGGCCCAGGAAGACTGGATAGAACCAGAAGCTTCTGCCATCAATCAGCCAGATGTAAGTGAAACGGAACATGCATCTCCGGATTCCTCCCGGGTCGACCGCAAAGGCAGTCGCCTGTTCTTGCGGTACAAAGGCTGGCGGCGGTGACGATGGCGGGCCTCCTGCCTGGCCTCCGCCTGGTGAACCGCCGGGACCTCCCGGGAATCCTCCTGCACCGCCCGGAAACCCGCCAGGGCCTCCTGGGAATCCTCCTGGACTGCCCGGAAACCCACCAGGGCCTCCCGGGAATCCTCCTGGGCTGCCTGGAAATCCTCCAGGAAACCCGCCAACTGTCCTCATATCCACATTCTGGTCGTACTCATTTTCATAGCAATCATAATCATTTTCAAATTGTTGATTAGGTCCGTATGGGTAGAAGTTGTTGTTATCCAAACTCATATCCCCTCTCTTGATGTATTCCATGTAATCTATGCGAATCGCCCAGTTTGGTGCTAGATGGCACCAAGTTTTTCAAATTCTTTTTTGATCTTGCCGGTGAGTTCATCTACCTTTGCAAAGTCCATGGCTTCGATATAGATGGCCTCCAATTGGTCGCGCAGTTCTTTTGCATTTGCCAGTGAGGCGATTGCTTCATTCATTTTATCTTTGTACCTTCCGCCGACATCCTTGATTTCTGCGGCATACCTCTCGTCAGTTCCCGGTGTGATCAGCTCATCGTACATATCGATAATTTCATCGGTTTCTCTTTCAGGAAAATACTCATGTGGTGCGGTACTGTCAAAAATCGCAAAATCAAGCTCGCGGACAATCACCATATCAATGCTGTGGGGATCAAATCCGCAGTGGTAAACTTCTACATCATATCCTCGAGACTGCGCTTCCGCTGCCAACTTTTTCAGCATCGTCGACTTTCCAGAGCCTGGACGTCCTTTAATGAAGTATCTTTTCCCGACGGTCTCTGTCAGGTTCGGAACAAAATCAACTGCTCCAGCTGGTGTTGCGGCACCGAGAAACCGGTCATACACTCGCCCATTTCCTGTTTCTGACCTGCTGTCGCCAAAGAAGCTCTCGATCAATCTGTTTGTCAGGCCATTCGCTTTTTCAAAATCCATATTTTCTATATAGATTTTTTCCCATTCATCATGAATTCTCAGCGCTTCAGCAAAAAGGCTGTATGCTGTGTTGAATGCTCCGCTGATTTTTTCAGTCAGCTCCGTGATTGTCTCCTTATGCTCCTGCAGCTTCCCGGAATTCCATGCTTCCCCAAGATTGATATACTCCTCTACCGCCCCCGGAGCCTTAGGCTCGATGACATGCGGGGCTGTGCCGTCCACAATTCCCGCGTTCAATTCAGGAATCAGTACACCATCAATCGATTTATTATCAGAGGAGCAATGCAGAAATTGAATATCATATCCTTTTTCCTGCCATTCATTACCGATCTTTTTCATGAGAGATGACTTCCCTGTTCCAGGACCGCCCTTTAATATGAACAACCGTGACAAGCCCTGCAAGCTTGAATCATACAAGCTGTAAAAACCGCGGGCAGTGTTGCCTCCGGCGAAAAAGTTGAGGATTCTTCCTGCCATTTAATCGCACTCCCTCCAGCCGTTGACCATAACGGCAAGTTTTTGCTTCCCCATTACTATATGCAGGGCTTAAGCGCTGGGTGAATGCCCAACTGCAAATGTAATTTTGTCTATTTTTAAACTTTATTTCCCGGGCAAGTGATGTTCTTCACATCCCCTCATAGCGCTTTCACAAATCATTCACAATAAACACAAATTTGTGTGCCGTACATCACACTGACGTTTTTTTGAAAAAGTTAGGATGTAATTGTAAATCAATCTAGGGGGGAAGAAAGTGAACAAACCAGTCATTCATTTCATCTTAAGTGCTGTACTCGGACTCGGTATTGGTTATATAGCCTACGACGTCATCCCGCAAGGCAATGGGCAGGAAAAAGAAGTCACGGCTGTCGATCAGTCACCAAAGGCTAAGGAACCCGCCAAGGAAGAAAAGAAGTCAACTGAGACTTCTACAGCTTCTGCTGGTGATGAAAGCATCCTGCAATCAAAAGGCTGCCTTGGCTGCCACTCTGTCGAAGCATTGAACCTTAAAGGCGGAGCAACCGGACCGGACCTGTCCCAGGCATTCAATAATGTCGAAGGAAAGCATGGCAAACCTGTCAATGAATTTTTGAAAGAGCCTACCTCCGCAGTCATGTCAGGCGTCATCGGCGGCAACCCGCTGACAGATGAAGAAATCAATCAAGTCGTAGAAATTTTGAAGGAAGCTTCTGAAAAATAAACCAAAGGTGGTGCAGTGTTAATGAAAAAATGGGTTCCCGCAGCTTCAGGGCTGCTCGCCGGTTTTATGGCGGCAACAGTATTTTTCGCTGATTTTTCACCAGGACCTAAAGGAACGGCAAGCAGTGATAACAACTCAAAGAAGTCAAATGCTGAAAAAGTGTATGTACCGTATGGCGAGCTGGATGAGTATTACATGCTTTCATCAGGAGGACATTCTGGCCAGCTATTTGTATACGGACTGCCTTCCATGAGGAAAATTCGCACCGTGCCTGTATTCTCGCCAGATCCGGCCACAGGTTATGGTTTTGACAAAGACTCGAAAGAAATGCTGGGCAAATATACTTGGGGGGATTTCCACCACCCAGCAATTTCTGAGACAAACGCTGAATATGACGGCAAATTCTTGTTTGCGAATGATGTAGCCAATAACCGGATCGCCGCAGTCGACTTAAGTGTATTCCATACCGCCGATATCATGGAAATGCCGAATATGGGCGGACCGCACGCCGGTACGTTCGTCACCCAGAATACGGAATACATTGTGATGCCTACCCGCTTCTCGGTACCGATTGGAAAAGAATATGCTCCTCTTGATGAATTCGAGGAGAAATATAAAGGCGTTGTATCCATGGTCACTTTTGACCAGAAAAAGAAGAACCTTGACCTTGCTTACCAGATCATGCTTCCGCCATGGTCCTATGACCTGTCTGACGCCGGCAAAAAGATGTCTGGCGACTGGATTGTCATGACGACTTACAACACAGAATTCGCGACAACCAATAACGAAATCAACGCATCCCAGAATGACCGTGACTATATTGTTTTATTGAACTGGAAAGAGCTTGAGAAAAAAGTAGCAGCAGGAGAGTATGAGGAAGTCAACGGTGCGAAGATGATTGACCCGCGCAAGCACAAAGGATCCATTTACGCTGTACCTGTCGCAAAATCACCGCACGGCGTTGACGTCACTCCAGATGGAACACGCTTCATCGCGTCCGGAAAACTGGCTCCTTTGATGACAGTGTTCTCTTTTGAAAAAGCATTCGAAGCCATCAAGTCTGGCAATTTTGAAACAGAGAAGTTCGGAATTCCTGTCCTGCCATACGACAAGGTAGTTGAACGTGAAGTCGATCCTCCGGGAGCATTGGGGCCGCTTCACACTCAATTTGACGACAGAGGCAATGCATACAATACGATGTTCATTTCATCTGAGATCGTTAAATGGAAAATCGATACTGGTGAAATTTTAGACCGTACACCTGTCCACTATTCACCAGGACACTCAACAGCAACGGAGGGTGACACAGCCTCTCCTGATGGCAAATGGATCGTATCCTTGAATAAAATTGCGAAGGACAATTTCCTGTCTGTCGGACCTTCACACCCTGAATCAATGGAATTGATCGATATCTCCGGCGACAAGATGTCACTGACTTATACAGCTCCGGTCGATCCTGAACCGCATTATGCGCAGACGATCCACCGTGACAAGATCAAGACGCTGAAGATTTATGAAAAGGATGTAAACCGCGAAAACTCAGTTTGGAAACAGGAAGATACACGGATCGAACGCAAGGGCAACGAAGTCCATGTTTACGGAATCGCGATGCGTTCCAAGTTCGTCTTCGATGCAAAAGCGAAGCGCCCGGATGAAATCAAGGTCAACCAGGGAGACAAAGTCGTCATCCACCTGACGAACATCGACCTTGACCAGGATATCACCCACGGCTTCGGCATCATGGACCATGACCTGAACTATGAAGTACAGCCAGGCCAGACGAGCACCATCGAATTTACAGCTGACAAAGCCGGTACATTCCCAATTTATTGCACAAACTTCTGTTCAGCGCTTCACCAGGAAATGAGCGGCTACCTGCTTGTTGAACCGAAGTAACAGCTGGAATTGAAGGCGGAAAAGGGTATTGAGTATTCGCCGATACCCTTTCTCCCTTTTTAAAAAGGCTCTTTTCTAAAACTTTGCTGCTATTACTGCAAAATTGCAGTGATGACCTAGGTAACTTCGCTAAATGGACGATTTGGATGAGAAAAGAGCTTTCAAACTAGATACCGACCAGCAATATGCCTGATCATACGTTAAAATCGGCTTTAGGATTTTAACAACAATCATTACGAAAACAGCCTTTAATAAAGATTGTAAATCGAGAAATGACCAGCCTGATCGAGGCAATGCGCATTTCTTTTAGGAGATGATTCAGATGGCAAAGAAAATATCTGCCGGTTCTATGGCTAGTCTTATCGGGGCTGCAGCATTCCTATTTGCCTCTATCAAGTTCCCCTGGTGGGGGATGAAATTTTTCGCACCGCAATATCCTGAAGGTCTTGATATTGTCGTTTATCCAAGCAAGCTTGACGGCGACATCGATATCGTCAACGGCCTGAACCATTATATCGGCATGTCTCCCTTCAGCAATGAAAGCTTTCCTGAGCTTCAATACCTGCCCAGCCTGATCATCGGGATGGCAATTCTTTTCATCATCATTGCTTTAGTCAGAAGGAAAAGCCTGCTTTATTTTCCGATTGGACTGCTGGCTGTTGGTGGTGCTCTTGGCATCTATGACATGCACCGCTGGCTGACGAAGTTCGGAACTGAGCTTGATCCGAAAGCACCGATTGAACTTGATCCATTCGTACCGCCGATCATTGGAGAAAACATCCTTGCTAATTTTGTGACCCACAGCTATTTCACAACAGGTTCCTTCCTGCTCGGGGCAGCCTTCATCCTTACACTTCTGCCGTTCTGGCTGGAGCGCCGAAGATGAACAGGCTACTGATCCTTTTTGTTGGGATAGGCGTCTGGATTTTATCCACCCTGCCTGTCTCGGCAGATGCCTCCCTGCAGCAGCTGATTGATGAAACTCCAATTAACGGCGAATTGATTTTAGAGAACAAGCAATACGATGGCAATGTTGAGATTAAGAAACCAATCACAATCATTGGAAAAAAAGGCACGACGATCCGGGGCGACGGGAAAGGAAATGTCGTCCTGATCAAAGCTTCGAATGTTACGTTGAAAAACTTAAAGATTGAACACGGCAGCCTAAACAGGAGCTCCGACGAGGAATATTCGGGGATCCGCACGATGGGAGAGCATAACCAGTTTATTAATCTAGTTATCCACGATGTTTACCATGGACTCTATATTAATAGTTCAAAGTACACTCTCGTCAAAAATATCAAAGTCACTGGCCAGGGAACAGGCAAGCTTGGCAGCCAGGGAAACGGCATCCAGCTTGTACGCACATCCAACAATATTATTGAAGACTCTACGATTTCCAATACACGCGACGGCATTTATGTCGAATACGCCGATAAAAATGAAATCCGCAATAATTTTGTAAGTGAAACAAGGTACGGACTGCACTATATGTACTCTAATGACAATGTTTTTTATAAAAACCGCTTCAATAAGAATACCGGCGGCGCGGCCATCATGCATTCGCAGAACATCTTATTGAAGGAGAACCAGTTTTCTTTCAACCAGGGATCCCGTTCATTCGGGCTCATCATCCAGACGAGCACAAGCAATACCGTCCTGGACAATGAATTTTACCTGAACCAGCGCGGCATTTACCTGGAGCAATCCACGCAGAACAAGATTGAGGGAAACAAGTTTTTCCACAATGACATCGGCGTGGAATTATGGACGACTTCGACATCCCAGGTATTCACGAAAAATCATTTCAAGCAAAATGTCGCCAATGTCCTGACGATTGGCGCGGAATCATATAACCAATGGAATCAAAACGGGGCGGGCAACTACTGGGGCACAGAGCTATCTGTCCTCGACCTGGACCAGAACCAGGTCGGTGACTCCCCTGTTGAATATAAATCATCACTTTACAAACTGGTAGAAGAAAATGAGCTGGCCTACTTGTTTTTAAAAAGTCCGGCAATCACAATCTATGAAAAAATCAATGAAGTTTTAAGCACCCAGAAAGTCATGGTCGTGGATGAATTCCCGCTGATTGAAGTGAAGCAGGAATCTGGACCGTGGGGCCTGCTGGTGATTCCGGCATTCGCTATTTTCGGGTGGATATTTACCAAGAAGAGAAGGAGGCGTTCATCATGAACTACATTTGGAAGGAATGGCTTGAACAGTCACGCGGGAAAGGCCTTTGGCTCGGTCTGGCCATGGTCATGCTCTCTTCCATCTTCCTGTTGATGGAAGCACGCTCCTATCCAGCAGAACTCGGATTTGACGCTTTTCTTCTCTCGCTTTATGACATGAACATATACCTGGTGCCGATTTTCGCGCTGTTCATTTCGTCCTTTTCGATTTTCCAGGAAAAAGAGCTGAAGACATCGATGATCCTGCTGACAAAAAAGGAATCGAACCTGAGCCTGATGCTGAAAAAAAGCATCGCGATCCAGACCGTCGTCGTTGGCGTGTTTGTTGGCTGGTACTTCGTGCTTGCCATCGTGATGAAAATGTTCCTGCAATTTGAGATTTCCAGCTTCCTCTATTTTATCGTGACGGTCGTCGTGTTATTGCTGATTTTCAACCAACTTGGCCTCTTTTTGGGCAATATCACAAACACGAAGATGCAGCTGATCGGAGCAACGATTTTTACCTGGTTCCTGTTCGTGTTCCTGATTGACCTGGCTTTCATCCAGTATGTCCCGTCCGTTTCCTATGAAAATGTCAAACTGTTCTCGTGGCTCTACTTCCTGGACCCGCTGCACACATTGCGCTTTTACCTGGAAACATCACTCGGCCTGTTCTCGCTGAACAATATGTCACGCCTGATGGAAAAAATGATCTGGATGGCGCCATCGAAGTTTCTGTTGATTGACCTGGCCTTCTGGATGGTCGCCTTCTTCGGCCTTGCCATCCTGTTCCGCAGCAAGGGGGAAAAATCATGATTGAAATCAAGAATCTCTCACAATCCTATAAAAATAAACAAGTCTTGAAAGATATTAACCTTACAGTCGAGAAAAATGAATATTGTGCCCTTGTCGGGCGGAACGGTGCCGGGAAATCCACTTTGATCCGATCGATTCTCGGTTTACAGCCGGTAAAAAAAGGCTTGATAACGCTTGGAGGATTTCCAAATTCAAAAGGAGATTGGAAGAAAATCGTTTCCTATCTCCCGGAAAAGTTCCACCTGTATCCTCACCTGACTGGTGAAGAAAATATGAGGTTTTTCGCATCGCTTGGAACCGGTGAGGTCAATGAAAAGAAAATCGAAGAGAAGCTGAAGCTTGTGTCCTTGTGGGAGGACCGCCATAACCAGATAAAGGGCTACTCCAAGGGGATGCTCCAGCGCCTCGGGCTGTGCGTCATGCTCTATTACGATACAGAGGTGCTGATCCTCGATGAACCGACGAGCGGACTCGATCCTCTTGGGCGTGAGGAAATCCTGCAAATTTTGAAATCCTTGTCCGGGAAAACAATTTTCATGGCCTCCCACCATATGGATGAAATCAAGCAAATCTGTACACATGTCGCCTTTTTGGAAAATGGCGAAATGACGAAATACACCGTTGATGAATTCCTGGATGAACATTTAAAAGGAGCGGATTCGAAATGAAAAAATTGATCGCAGGCTTCATGCTGCTGATGTTGGTTCTGGCCGGCTGCGGATCAGGGTCGGATTTTGAAGTCAGTTTAAAGCAAGCCCCTAAATATAAAGCTGGTGAAAGTTCTCCTGTCGTGATTGAGATTTTACAGAATGGCGAGCCCGCTTCCGGTCTCGAATTCACTGCCTATCTTGAAATGGCGAAAATGGACCATGGCACACTCGAGCTAAGTTTCGAGGATAAGGGAAATGGGATCTATGAATCCAGCGTCGAACTGCCGATGGCCGGAGAATGGATCGCCAATATCGAAGGCGAAGCCGATGGTTCAGGTTTTGAACATGTGATTACATTCGAAGCGGAAAAGGAATGATCGAAGATGAAACGCATACTTTTTGCTTTGCTCAGCCTGCTCATGATCAGCTTTGGACTCGCCGCCTGCCAGCAGAATGAAAAACAGCCTGCCGCTGAGAGTCGTGCTGGTGCTGAAGGCCAGGCTAGTGCAAGCACTCCCGCAACAAAAGAAGGCTTCACTGCTAAAGACAAAGTCGTCACCATCAGCGGCAAAGTCCTTTCCTATGAGGACCTGCAATTCTACCAGCTGATGAACAAGGTCGACATCGAGCTGAACCGCTCTGTTGATGAAAAGAATCTCGAAGGCGAAAACTTAAAGGAAAAACTGGCTTATTGGGATGAGCAGCTTAAGTATCACGATAACTTCAATGTGAATCTATCAAAAATGATCGAACAGCACGCAATGTACCTGCTTGCGAGGGAAAAAGGACTGGATGTTGAAAATGCGGCTGTCGCGAAAACAGTGAAAGACTACACTGCCAAAGCCGCGCAAAATGAAGCAGCTTCACAGCTTATCTCTGAATTTCCAACCGACGCATATAAAAACCGACTGAACAACTACTTCACCGAAAAGCTGCTGACACAGCAGATTTTCGACACACTCAAAGCCGATGTGATAAAAGAAAAACCCGAAGCACCAGAAATCGAAATCGCCTATGACACATCAAAAAACTACGAAGAACTCTATCAATCACAAATCGCCAGCCTGGAAATCAAGATCAATGCAGCAGAAAAACAATAAATGAGTAAAATGGGAAACAGCCCCTGCGGACAGAGGCTGTTTCTCATTTTTCATAGGTTTGCGCGGGAGATGTGACTGACTTCGGACAGCTTTTCGGTTTTTTCTCTTAAACCTGTCCGAACTCAGGGCTACTTCGGACAGCTTTTTGGGTTTTCCTCGCAAACCTGTCCGAACTCGGAGCTACTTCGGACAGCTTTTTGGCTTTTTCTCGCAAACCTGTCCGAACTCTGGACTACTTCGGACAGCTTTTCTGGTTTTCCTCTTAAACCTTTCCGAACTCTGGACTACTTCGGACAGCTTTTCTGGTTTTCCTCTTAAACCTGTCCGAACTCTGGACTACTTCGGACAGCTTTTCAGATTTTCCTCGCAAACCTGTCCAAACTCGGAGCTACTTCGGACAGCTTTTTGGCTTTTTCTCGCAAACCTGTCCGAACTCTGGACTACTTCGGACAGCTTTTCATCTTCTTCCCCCAAACCTGTCCGAACTCCGGCCTGATTCTGACAACTTTTCTGAATTCCCCATGGAACCTGTCCGAACAGTCACATGGTCTGGTCACGATTAGTCTTTTTTGGCCGTTACCAAATTGGCATATTTGCCTTCCGTTGCCTGAATCAGCTGATCCGGTTCCAACTCGATCTGGAATCCTATTTTCCCGGCACTGACGATGATGGTTTCAATTTGCTTCGCGCTCTCATTTAAAAACGTTGGATAGTTCTTTTTCATGCCAATCGGTGAGCAGCCGCCGCGGATATAACCGGTGAATTTCTGGATGTCTTTGACCGGAAGCATTTCCACTTTCTTCTCGCCAGCTTCCTTTGCCGCTTTTTTTAAGTCCAGCTCGGCTTCAACCGGAATGACAAAGACGTATAAATTCTTACTTGCCCCTACAGCCACAAGCGTCTTGTAGACCTGTGCTGCATCGCGGCCGATTTTGCCAGCAACAGTCACACCGTCAATTTTCCCATCATTTGCGTCATAAGAAAGAATCTCATACGGCACCTTCTGCGTATCGAGAATCCGCATCGCATTCGTTTTAACCTTAGCCATCCTGGTCCCTCCCAAACTGAGGTATTTAGGTTCATTTTACCTTATACTGCCAGTCGGGCACAATGAGCTTTAACGCTTGAGACTCTTTAGGCTGTCGTGAACATTCACGGCCTTCCTGCCGATAGAAAAATACGTCAGTCCAGCTGCTTCTGCCTGGTCGAGGCCATAGCAATTCCGGCCGTCAAAAATGATTGGCTGCCGCATCAATAATGGAAACCGCGTTAATTCATACTCCGTAATTTGCGGCCATTCGGTCATGATGAAAACCGCATCCGCTCCTTTGATGGCAGTGTCAGCATTTTCAGCATAATAAACCCCGCTGCCAAATAGGTGGGCGGCATTGCTCAATGCAGCCGGGTCATAGACAGAGATATCTGCCTGTTCGCCCAGCAGCCTGGCAATCAGCTCAATGGCAGGCGCCTCGCGGATGTCATCGGTATGCGGCTTGAACGCTAGGCCCAGCACGGCTACCCTTTTTCCCTCAAGGGTCCCAAACAGCTCCTTCGCTTTATGAAAAAGCTGCTGTTTCTGCCTGCTGTTCACCTCGATGACGGACCGCAGGATTTTAAAGTCATAATCATAGTACTCCGTCAGTTTTTCCAGCGCCTTCGTATCCTTCGGGAAACAGGATCCGCCATAGCCAATCCCCGCGTTTAAAAAATGGCTGCCGATCCTGTGGTCCATGCCCATGCCCTTTGCCACATCCTCAATATTGGCACCCGTATGTTCACATAAATTCGCGATTTCATTGATAAAACTGATTTTCGTCGCCAGGAAAGCATTGGATGCATACTTGATGAGCTCCGCACTGCGGACATCGGTCTGTATTACCGGCCTTCCAAATGGGTCATACAGCTTTGCCACCGCGCGGCCAGCCCCATGATCATCTGCTCCAATGACAATCCGGTCCGCGTGGAAGGTATCAAGGATACCCGAGCCCTCGCGGAGGAACTCAGGATTTGAAACGACGGACACCCGCAATTCACTTGGTATGATTGCCTTCAACTTTTGCCTGACCCATTCATTGGTCCCAACAGGCACCGTACTTTTAATGACAATGACCCCATCCCTGTCCAAGCTTTTGCCAATCGCGGCGATCGCGGCATCCAGATATTCCAGGTTCGCCGACCCGTCTTCATTTTCAGGCGTTCCGACAGCGATGAAAATATAATCAGCCTTCCTGCAGGCGGTTCTTGAATCATTTGTAAAATAAAGCCTTCTCTCCGCAAGATTCCTTCTCAGCATCTCCTCAAGACCGGGCTCATAAATCGGGCACTTCCCTTCAGAAAGGGCAGTGATTTTACGTTCATCTATATCAAAACAAGTGACATTGTAGCCCATTTCGGCAAAACAAACACCGGTGACAAGGCCAACATAGCCTGTCCCAAAAACTGCGATTTCCATATTGGCCTCCGTTATTTTTTATTCTTTATTTTATCATGCTGCACCCGTAATCCTGGCCAATTCGCTCAATTTGGTAAAAACTTGTCTATCCATATTTTTAGGGGGTAAAAGGAAAAATAGCATGATTCTCACTAAAACAGGAAAAATTAAAGACTATGAAGACTTTTAAGGAGGATTGTTGATGAACGATTATACTTCAAAGCTGCCTCGTTTCCCTGAACCTTACTGGCGTAAAACAGCTGAACTGCCTTCTTTCCCGAAGCTGCAGGAGGACCTGAAGACAGACGTTGCGATCATTGGAGGCGGAATCACAGGCTTGACCTCTGCCTACCTGCTGGCGAAAGCTGGTGCGAAAGTGGCGGTAATTGAAGCCGGCAGTATCTTAAACGGCACAACCGGGCATACAACCGCAAAGGTGACGGCACAGCACGGGTTAATTTATGACGAGCTCATCAGCCACTTTGGTGAAGATCACGCCCGCCTTTATTATCAGGCCAATTTTGACGCAATGCAATTTGTTAAAAATCTGGTGAAAGAACAGCAGATCGATTGCGATTTCACAGAAGAGGATGCCTATTTATTTACCAATTCCGATAAGGAAATGGAAAAGCTGCTTAAGGAATTCAAGGCCTATGAAAAGCTGGGTGTCGCAGGAAGTGAGTATGTATCAGAAGTACCTATTCCTGTTGAGGCGATGGCAGCCGTGGTCATGAGGAACCAGGCCCAGTTCCACCCGCTGAAATTTTTGAAACATCTGGCGGAGCGTTTTACAGAAATGGGCGGCCAAATTTATGAAAATACAACCGCAGTCGATATGGTGGAGGGCTCTGAGCCTGTCGTTACGACAAGGGACGGACATAAGGTGCACTGCAATCAGATGATCATCAGCACCCACTTCCCATTTTACGATCTAAAAGGGTTCTATTTTTCAAGGATGCAGGTCCATCGTTCCTATGTGCTTGCCGTTAAAACTGAAAAAGAATTCCCGGGCGGCATGTACATCAATGCCGAGACACCGTCACGATCCCTGCGCTATACAGACTGGAATGGCGAAAAACTGGTGCTGTTCGGCGGAGACAGCCATATCACAGGACAGGATGATAATACGCATCAGTATTATGAAGCCCTTGAGGCGTTCGCTGCCCAGACGTTCGGCGTAAAGGAAATCCCTTTCCGCTGGAGTGCGCAGGACCCGACTACACTTGATAAAATACCTTTCGTCGGAAAATACTCATCAAGCACGGATAACATCTTTGTGGCCACAGGATACCGAAAATGGGGAATGAGCAACGGTATCAATGCGGCGCTGCTGATGTCCGATCTTGTCCTAAGGAAAGACAATCCGTATGTGGATGTGTTCGAACCGCAAAGATTCCATGCAAAACCGGATGTAGCGACATTCGTTGCTGACAATGCCACTGTCGCAAAGGAACTGGTTAAAGGGAAACTGGAGCGTCCATTAACCGATCCCGAAAGCCTTGGCCACGACGAAGGCGCCGCCATAACAGTCAACGGCAAACGGGCAGGAGCCTATCGTGACGAAAACGGCCAGCTGCACGTCGTAGATACTACCTGTACCCATATGGGCTGCGAGCTAAAATGGAACAACGGCGATCGCACCTGGGATTGCCCATGCCACGGCTCACGCTTCTCCTATAAAGGAGATGTCATTGACGGGCCTGCCGAACTGCCACTGGAAAAAGTCGATCTGGAATAAAACGAAGCCGCCATTCACATGTTTGAGTGGCGGCTTTCTTTTTGTTTTGTCCAGCAGGGAACTTATTTCCCCGGCCGGAAATATATTGGTCTCTACCAGGAATAAAGTGGTTCCAACCGGGAGTATCTTGCTCCAAATGGAATATCTTGCGTCCAACTGGAGATATCCCGCTCACAACTGGAGATATCCCGCTCACAACTGGAGATATCCTGCTCACAACTGGAGATATCCTGCTCACGACTGGAGATATCTTCCCCTCAACTGGAGATATCCTCCCTTCCAACCTGCAATTTCTTCGCCCAACCGGGACAGATTACTTTCACAAGGATGAAATAACCTTATTAACAGCTAATTATTCCTTTTCCGCTAAAAGTGTCTTATGGATCCAGATGCTGGCCTGCATGCCGTCTCCCATCGCGATTGTTGTTTGCTCGGAATGGGCTACAAGGTCACCTGCTGCCCAAACGTTTTCGACATTGGTCATCTTGGTCCTTGGGTCCACTAATACATGCTTGTTTTTATGAAGGTCGACGCCAAGCTGTTGCGCGAGCTGCGATTTTACTTCATTTCCTCCAAAGGCCATGAAGCCGCGTTCCGACGTCAGCTTCTCACCATTTGCAAGCATAATCCCCCTGAAATCCGGACCATCCGCCAGCACCTTTTCAATTGGACCTTCAACATACTTAATTCCCTTTTTCTTCATGGCGGACATTATATCCTCGTCCACTTCTTTGTTTTCATGATTCACATAAGTGAGTTTATCTGTGAAATAATTCAGGGTCAGTGCCATGTTTGCGCCAGGATTCCCCGAGCCCATTACGATTGTCGACTTGTCTTTCACTTCATGTCCATCACAATCCGGACAGATATACACACTGATTCCCAGAGTAGGCATCAGCTCCGGGAAAGGAGGAATCCGGTCCATGACTCCTGTGGCCAGGAGCAATGTCTTCGCCTCGTAAGTATCTCCACTCTCCGCTTTGACTTCAAAACCAGCCCCTGTTTTTTTTGCAGCCTCAGCTTTTCCGATCACAAACTCCACGCCATACTGAGCAGCCTGTTTTCGGCCGATTTCCCTTAACTGTGGACCGCTTACTCCATCCGGGTAGCCAAGAATATTATGATAACTTTGGCATAATGCGGACCTTCCATCTCCTGCATCAAGCACCATTGTTTTATGATTGTAACGTCCGAGTTGAATCGCCGCCTGCAGTCCGGCAATCCCCCCTCCAACTATAAGGCAATCGTACATACTACTACACCGTCCTTTTTAAAAATTCCCATAGTAGCATATTTCCCTGTTAAAGAGCGGATAATCCAACAATTACTTTCTGAATGTTTTTACTAATACTAGTTTTGACGAAACCAACAAAATGGCTCTTTTAAAAAAACCAGCCGCATAGCTGCGACTGGGTTTTGGAGTGTTAACTATTATAAACTTCTACGATTTTCTCAAATGAAAGCTTAGAAGTGCTGGTATAGACAATATCAGCATTTTCAAAGCTTTCCTTAGGACCGACAGCAACTGCATACATTCCGGCAGCTTTGATGGCCTGTACGCCAGCTGCTGCATCCTCGACACCGATGCAGGCTTCAGGCTCAACGCCTAGCATTTCGGCAGCACACAGGAAGACTTCCGGATGCGGCTTGCCGTTTACGACTGTTTTTGCGTCAACGATGATATCAAATTCGGATTTCATCCCGAGCGACTCCATTACGGTGAACGCGTTCTTGCTTGCTGACGCAAGGCCTAGTTTTAGCCCATTATCTTTGATGTCCCTGATCAATTCCTTGATCGCCGGCAACAGGTCAGCAGGAGTGATGTTCTGGATCAATGTCAGGTAGTGCTCATTTTTCTTCTCAGCCAATGCTTCTTTTTCATCAACTGAAAAATCCCCCATCCGGCCGCCAAGCTCAAGAATCTTTTCGAGAGAATCCATCCGGGAAACACCCTTCAGCTCCTCGTTGTCCTCACGGGTAAAAGTAATTCCCAAATCCTCAGCCAGCGCCTTCCACGCTAAAAAGTGGTATTCCGCTGTATCCGTAATGACCCCATCAAGGTCAAAAATAAAAGCTTTTAGTGGTCTAGTCATTGTCAAAACTCCTTTCACGAGTCATCCATGCAGTCTCAGAAGCAGATTCTGAGGATCATTGGACATTTCATTCCCACTCAAACACGCAAATGTCTATATAATTGCTTTTCTTGACTTCTCTTCGCCATTCACTATCCAAAATGTCTATTAAGACTCGGTTCTTGGACATTTCAACGCTTTCTATTCTTCAAAATGTCCATTTAAGCACGTTTCTTGGACATTTCAACAGCTTCTGCTCTTCAAAATGTCTATTAAACCGCTTTTCTTGGACATTTCATCCCTTCACACTCTCCAAAATGTCCATTAAACCACTTTTCTTGGACATTTCAACAGCTTCTGCTCTCCAAAATGTCCATTAAACCACTTTTCTTGGACATTTCAACCCTTCACACTCTCCAAAATGTCCATTAAACCACTTTTCTTGGACATTTCAACCCTTCACACTCTCCAAAATGTCCATTAAACCGCTTTTCTTGGACATTTCAACCCTTCACACTCTCCAAAATGTCCATTAAAGCACCTTTCTTGGACATTTCTACACCTTCCGCTCTTCAAAATGTCTATTAAATCCACCCTTTTTGGCCATTTCACTGCAATTCACACAGTAAAATCTTTCTCCAATGAGAGAGACCTTCAGGCTTGCCTAAAGATCTCTTCATCAACTTATTTCAATTTTACAGAAAGCTTGCCTTCTGCAGGGATTGTTACGTCCTCGCCGTAAAGTTTCAGGGCGAGTTCTGGTCCTTGCTGTGTGAGGATGACGTTTTCCTGGTTCACTTCTACCTTGATGTAGTGGTCGCGGTAGATGATCTTGAAGCTGTATTGCTCCCAGGCTTTCGGGATGAATGGTGCGAATGACAATGTGCCTTCTGCTGTGCGCATGCCTGCGAAGCCCTGGACGATCGCCAGCCATGCACCTGTCATGCTTGTGATGTGCAGCCCGTCTTCTGTATCGTTGTTGTAGTTATCTAGGTCAAGGCGCGCCGTGCGGTTGTACATTTCGTATGCCTTTTCTTCCATGCCAAGCTCTGCTGCAAGTACTGCGTGAATACTTGGTGACAATGATGACTCGTGGACGGTCATTGGCTCATAGAATTCAAAGTTGCGGCGCTTCTCTTCTTCCGAGAATTCATGGTTGAAGAAGTATAGACCCTGAAGAACATCTGCCTGCTTGATGAAGCAGCTGCGCAGGATTTTATCCCATGACCAGTTCTGGTTGATTGGGCGATCTTCGGCTGCAAGCTCATCCACCGTCATCAAATCTTTATCAAGGAATGTATCGTGCTGAACGAAGACACCTTTTTCTTCATCGTAAGGGAAATACATTCTTTCAACGATATCCTGCCACTTAGCAAGTTCTTCAGTAGAGAATTCAAGGCCTTCGAGGCGCGCCTCATGGCCATTCTGCTTAAGTAAATCGATGACTTCAAGCGTGTATCGCAGTGTCCATACAGCGATACGGTTTGTATACCAGTTGTTGTTAACATTGTTTTCGTATTCATTCGGACCTGTTACGCCATGGATCATATAGACATTCTTGCTCTTATTGAAGTGAACTCGGTCAGCCCAGAAACGAGAGATGCCAGCGAGCACATCAATTCCGTATTCGTGGAGATAATCTTTATCCCCAGTGTAATTCACATAGTTATATATCGCATAGGCGATCGCACCGTTACGATGAATCTCCTCGAACGTGATCTCCCACTCATTGTGGCACTCCACGCCTGTAAAAGTAACCATTGGGTAAAGTGCACCCTTCAGTCCCTGCTGCTTCGCATTATGGTAGGCTCCTTCCAGCTGGTTGTGGCGATAGACAAGCAGGTTGCGTGCAACCTCTGACTCTGCAGTAGAAAGGTAGAGCGGAATTGCGTAAGCTTCTGTATCCCAGTAAGTAGCACCGCCATATTTTTCACCTGTGAAACCTTTAGGGCCGATGTTCAGGCGCGAATCTTCTCCATAATAAGTTGAGAATAACTGGAACAGGTTAAAGCGGATTCCCTGCTGTGCAGAGTCATCACCGGCAATTTCGATATCAGCAATTTCCCAGCGGCTCAGCCAGCCATTTCTATGCTCTTCCAATAACTGTTCGAACCCTTTTTCAACAGAACGATCAAGCACTTCACGCCCTTTTGAAACCAGTTCGCCAGCTTCATAGTCACGGTCGGTTGTAACAGCAACATATTTATAAAGGGTTACAGTTTGTCCCTGTTCAGCTTTCACTTCGATGACATTTTCTACGTATTCTGCTTTTTCATTTACTTCAACCTTTGACACATCGCCTTCGACAACCGTTTGCATAGTTGTCGCTACCTGGAAAGTCGGAGTGCCGAATGGATTGTCTTTCGTCTTCATGACAAGGCTGCCGCTGTAGTCTGCAACATCCCTGCTGACTTCATACCAGAAGTCCTCTTCATAGTTGGAGTCTTCATTGCGGACGTCCCCATCAAGATAAGGAACAAAGGTAACGTTTCCATTATAGTTTTTGGCAGTGACAGAGTAACGAATAGCGGCCAGCTCCTGATCAGCTACTGACAGGAAGCGAACGGCTTCCACTTCTGTTTCATTTCCGTTTAGAGTGACGGTAAATTTTCGTGTCAAAATACCATGCTGCATATCAAGCTCGCGATAGTAATCGCTTACTTCAGCATTGTGCAAATCCAATTCTTCACCATCAATTAGTACTTTGATGCCGATAAAGTTCGTGGAGTTGATGACCTTTCCAAAATAATTCGGATAGCCATTTTTCCACCAGCCTACACGTGTTTTATCCGGGAACCAGACACCGGCAATATAAGATCCGCGATGGAAATCCCCAGAGTATGTTTCTTCAAAATTCCCGCGCATGCCCATATGTCCATTCCCAAGGCTCATGATGCTTTCAGCCAGGCGGAAATCCTCTTTATTCAAGTCCGTTTCGACGATCTTCCAGCTATCAATTCCAAATAATCTTTTCATAGCTTTATCTCCCTTTTAGAAGTTGTACAAACGTTTGCACTATTATATCATGAATATCCGTAAAAATGACGAAAACAAAGGTGATATTTTTGTGTCATGGGGAACTTATTATTATTTTACTATCATCGTCGATAGGAAAAATAAATTTACCTATTTCATTAGTACATATGTTATAAATTTTCAGAACTTTTATATAATCTAAAAGAACTAATTAGAGAGGAGGAAAATAGCTTTGAGCATACGGTTTTTCAAGGTCGCTGCGGTCTATTTTGTTATTGCCATCATTCTAGGAATTGTTATGGGGATCGTCCATGATTTCACCATGTCCTCAGTGCATGCACACTTAAACTTGTTAGGCTGGGTCTCAATGGCCCTGTTCGGGACGATTTATTATTTATTTCCACAGGCTGGTGACAGCAAGCTTGCTTCAACGCACTTCTGGCTTCATAACATTGGAGTTCCGGTCATGCAGGGCGGGATTACATTATCCATGTTGGCAGGGGGAGTCATTTTCACCGTCTTTGCCATTGTGGGATCATTAGTCGTGGTCATTGGGGGCATTCTCTTTCTTGTGAATGTGTTCAAATATGTTCATGCATGATTAAGATGAAAAAGTTCGCCTCCTCGAAGGCGAACTTTTTCTTTTAAGCCAGCTCTTTCTGCTTCGTCTCCGTACCCCAGAAAAATACTGCCGCGGCACCAATCAGGATCGCGATACAGAAGATCGTGAAGATGGCTGTGATCGATAGATTTTGCGCTGAAAGATACGGGACCATCAGCGGTCCGGCAATTCCGCCGATGCGGCCAAAGGATGCGGCCATTCCCGCTCCTGAACCGCGGATTGTCGTTGGATATTGTTCTGGTGTGTAGGCGTACAATGCGCCCCAGGCACCAAGGTTGAAGAATGACAGCAAAATTCCAGCCGTAATCAGCAATGCCAGCGAATCTGCCGTCCCAAAGAAATAGGCGCTGAGGGCAGTTCCAATTAAATAAACAACCAGCACGAACTTCCTTCCCGCTTTTTCAATCAGCCATGCTGCGGTAAAATACCCCGGAAGCTGGGCGAGAGTCATGATCAAGACGTATTGGAAACTCTTGATCAATGTGAATCCCTTCATGACCATCACGCTCGGCAGCCAGAGGAACATTCCATAGTAGGAAAATACAACACTGAACCATAGAATCCATAGCATCGCCGTTCTCTTGAAATGTTCCCTTGACCAGACCTCTGCGATGCTCTCCCTCATCGTCAGCCGTTCTTTCTTGGAAACCGCAAGGAATCTTGGTGAATCAGGCAAGTTGATACGAAGATACAATGCATACAATGCCGGCAATGCACTTAGGATTAACGCCATTTGCCAGCCAAACTTCGGAATGATGAAATATGAAATCAACGCTGCAACTAGCCAGCCTGCCGCCCAGAAGCTTTCAAGCAGTACAACGACACGCCCGCGTTTCTCCGCAGGCACACTTTCAGAAACAAGTGTGGATGCAACCGGCAATTCACCGCCAAGCCCCATTCCGATAAAAAACCTCAGCAGTAAAAAGAATGACAAGGTTGTTGCCATCGCAGATATTCCGCTTCCAGCAGAGAAAAGCAATAAAGTAATGATAAAGACGTTTTTCCGGCCGATCCGGTCAGCAAGCAATCCAAATACGAAGGCACCGACTGCCATACCAATTGAGTTTACGCTGCCAATCCACCCCATTTCCTTGCCTGTTAATCCCCAGTCCACCTGCAGGGCAGCAATGACAAAGGACAGAATCCCCACATCCATTGCATCAAACATCCAGCCGAGCCCGGCAATCCCTAATAGCTTCTTTTCTGAAATCTCCTGTGACTTTTTCATAAAACCCTCCTGCAACACTAGCGAGATACAAATAGTTTCCCTAAAATGGGTTGTTTTAACATAAATTTTTGTGCTGCTTCTTTATATTACCATGTGTCTTTACACTAGTCATGATATAAATTTACAGGTTCTGTTCCGGTAAATAATTTCAAAGAATTAGCAAACATTATAGCTATATACTTTGTAAAAACTGGAGTGTTGGATATGAAAAAAAACAAACTCGCTTCAAAGAACGCTATTCCTTTTCTGCTGCTGGCTGTCGTTCATGTCTTGCTTTTTTTCATATTCACTAAAAGAAGCCGCCAAAAGAATATATGGACCTTGCTGCTCACCAATATTGGATTGGCTTATTTATTCGAGTACCCGGTCCTAAATTTGTTCAAAGGGTACTCCTATAAGCCAAAGGTCCTTAAGAAAAGAGCCCATGATCAAATCCTCGGGGCTATTTTATCACAGGGATTTTATGTTCCCATCACGGCCACCCTCCTTACTTTGTACCGAAAAAATAAGTACTGGAAGCTCGGCAGCACGCTTATTTATTATGGTATTGAACGATATTTCCTGCATTTGAAAATCTATAAAGCCTACTGGTGGAAGCCATCCTATACGGTATTCTTTATGAATATCTACTTTTATATCAGCGATTGGTTTTACAAAGCCTTGAATGCGGAGAAAAAATGGGCACTAGTGATAGCCCAATACCTGTCAACTGAAGTCATCTGTGTTACATTGCTCTATATATCTGCGGTTGGCAGGAAAGTCCGCTTTGGACGGGGAATCTACCACTCATGGCGCGAACATTTTATCATCGCTCCCCTCTACAGCCTGGTCCGGGCAGTTTTCCTTGTCATCACCTCTTCAAGACAAGGGATCCTTCCAAGGCTGAACATGTTCATAGGATTGACCGGCATGGATTGGGTTCTGGTGAGGACCGGTCTCTTGAAGTTGCATAAGCTCTGGAATATTCCATTCAATGCAATGATGGTCCTGGTATCAAGGTATTTGTATATAATAATCCGCCAAAAACAGCCAAAGCCCCCCTCTGCATAGCAAAAGGGGGTGCTGGTGTTAAGCTAATTGGTCAAGGACGACTGTTACCTTGAACAGATCTCCGTCTACCTCGATGTCAAGCGAGCCTTCGTGCAGATCGACGATCGATTTGGCGATTGCCAGCCCTAGCCCGGAACCTTCTGTATGGCGGGACTTGTCTCCGCGTTTGAAGCGCTCGAACAGTTCATCCAGGTCTTCTCCTAGCTCATATTTGGTGATATTTTTAAAAGTGAGCACCACCTGGTTTTGCTCTTCTTTTACCGAAATATAGACCCTCGTATTCTCCAGTGCATACTTCAGGATATTGCCGATCAGATTATCGAACACCCTCCAGAGTTTTTGCCCGTCAACAAATGCATAAACCGGATGATCCGGCTGGGAAACGCGCAGCTTTAATGAAGACTGGCTCAGCGCTTCGTTATGTTCGGCCAATGCCTGCTGCAGCAGCTGGTTAAGGTCGACCTTCTCCTTATTCAGCTCGATATTGCCGCTCGCCATTTTCGTTGCTTCGAACAAGTCATCGATCAGCACCTTGAGCCGCTTTGATTTACGGTCGAGGATTTCGATGTAGGAATCACGGTCTTCATGTGCGAGCTCAGGTGTCTTCAGCAGCTCAGTGTAGGTAATAATAGAAGTAAGCGGAGTCCTTAGATCATGGCTTACATTCGTAATCAATTCCGTTTTCAGGCGTTCACTTTTAGCCTGCTCTTTGTGGGAGGATTTCACAGTGTTTCTGAGCGCATTGATATTTGCTGCATGTTTCGCGATTGCAGATTTCCCTTTCACCGGTATGTCCGCACCTAAATTGCCTGCAGCCAATTCTTCTGTATGCTTCATTACTTTATTCAGGTAGCCAGCTTTCCTCATGATCATGATGAAAATCGGAAGACTGATGACACCAAAAGCGAATGCAATGACGATTATTTCTCCGCCGCCTGCTACAAGGACTGCAACAAACAGCATGCCCATCACAAAAACAAGCCCGAGGATTAAAAGCAGCTGGAATCCGATGCTCTTGATTAAAAACGCATTTAGAATGGAGTGATAGCTTTTCACTAACAAGCTGTTATTCAGGTCCTCTTTCAGCTTTGGCCAATCCTTGCGGTACTCTGATAGGAATCTCAGCTGAATCCACCCGAATGCCAGCAATGAAGCTGCAGCAACCAGACTGACGATCAGCTCGGTAAGCGTAGCGAAGACATTTGAATGATAATAAACAAATTGTTCACTGATCAAAGTCATGGACAGCAAAAGGAAAAACGCTGTCATTAAAAGAATCACTGCCCTTACATCCAGCGGGATTCTCACATAGAAGGGCTTCCACTGGTCGAATGAGCCTAAAACAGTTGCCGGTTTCCGTTTTGTCAGAAAATAACTCGCAATCAAGGCCGCAATACTCGCTAAAAGATAACCGAAAAAGAGCTTTTGGCTTTTCTGATAGTCTTTATAATTCATGATGGCGATGTTTTTTTCTGATGCGTGCTTAGAAAGCCCGATTTGGCCGGTCATATCCCGGTCTTTTTGATTCTCGAGGATTGTTTCAGCCACTTCATTATAGGGCAGGAAGTTTTCATTATAACCAGTGAACATATAGTTTTTTTGCAAACCCTCGTAATCCAGCACATAATACATATCTTTTTTATTCAGGTAGTCAGAGGCTGATTCACCTTTTGACAGATTAAGGTTCGTAATCACTTCTCCTGTTGTGTTGTCTTTAAGGTAATATTTGAAGGCATTCCCAAGATTGTTGAACTCGCGGCGGTAATTTTCCAGGTCCCGGTAAAACTCATCAATCTTCTTTTCTTTTTCTTTGACGATTTTAGCGCGGACATATTCATCACTATTAAAGTTCTCTGTGATATCCGCAATCTTTTCGTCTCTTTCCTTCTTAAGTACAGCTTCGGCTGCCTTGTTTTCTGAATCGATGGCCGCCCGGATCTGGTCTTCATATTGCATGCTAATATTAGAAATTTGATCACTGAGATTGCCGTATCTAGTACGATGCTCTTCAATTTCCTCATCAGAAACAGTGATTTGCTTTTTCATTTCTTCTTTCGGCATTTTATAGAGCTCAAACATATTCAGCATGGAAACAAATTGATCCATTTGCGAGTTATATTCCTCCGACTCAAAATAATTGCCTTGCATAAACCTGCTTCCGTTTGTCAGAACTGAAAAAATACCGCTTAAACCAAATGCAATCAGAAGTACCCAGGTTACAAATAAATACTTACTTTTCGATTTTATATCCAATCCCCCACACCACCTTCAAAAATCTTGGATTCTTCGGATCGATCTCTATTTTTTCACGGATCTTGCGGATATGGACGGCGACTGTGTTTTCAGCATTGTAGCTCGGCTCCTTCCACACGAGCTCGTAAATATCATTGATAGAGAACACTCTGCCGGCATTCGTCATCAGCAGTTCGAGGATCTTGTACTCGATTGGCGTCAGTTTTACCGGTTCGCCGTGGGCGGTGACCTCCTTCGAGGACTGGTCGAGTGTCAGGCCATTCAGGTCAATCACCTTCGCCTTCCCTTCGTATGTACCGAGCGTGACATATCTCCTGAGCTGCGACTTCACCCTGGCGATCAGTTCAAGCGGATTGAACGGCTTCGTCACATAATCATCCGCACCAACCTGAAGCCCGAGAATTTTATCTGTATCCTCCGCCTTTGCACTCAAAATGATGATCGGGATGTTCTTGTCTTCCCGGATTCTGAACGTCGTGGTAATCCCGTCCTGACGCGGCATCATTACATCGAGCAGGATCAAATGGACCGGCTGCTCATTCAGCTTCTCGATCGCTTCGATTCCATCCGCCGCCTTGATGACCTTGATTCCTTCGTTCTTTAAATAAATCTCGATCGCATCCCGTATCTCTTTCTCATCATCCACGACAAGCACATTGTATTGTTCCAAGTTTGAAAACCCCCTTCCCTAACAGGCAAACTTTGATATTTTCTATTCTAGGCAGTGAACCTTAATATTCACTGAGCATAAATCTTAAGATTTTCTTAATAATGGTAAAAGTGGTGTGTGAATCTATTATATATTTTTGTGAAGGATGAGAGGAAAGGGATTTTTGAAGATGTTTTTTATAAATCTTACAGAAGAAATCGGCTCAATCCCCAGGATAGTGAGCCGGTTGGATAAGTTTCATGCCTTTTTATTATTGTTGAATCTTTTTATTGGCGGTTTTCACAATTTTATTGGCGATTTTTTAGTTTTATTGGCGAAAAAACAAATTTATTGGCGAATTCACCCTACTTTTTGACGAAAATCAGATTTTATTGGCGAACTGGAAATTTCGGTCGTTTTTTCCCAGTTTAGGGTCGGTACTTGGGAAGTTACAGTTAGTGTATGTAAAAAACCACACTATTACTGTGTTTTTTCCATCTGCGGTTTTTACTTTCCTTCAACCGGTTATTTTCGCAGCGTAGCGATCAACCGCTTGGGATTAAGCAGCAGATCCAACCCATCATTGATATCTTCAATCACCAGATCGCTTTTCAACAGTGTTGCCGTTGCGCAGCCTTCTCTTCCGGCTATGACAATGGCGAGGTCGGATTCTGCGAACATCGATTCATCATTTGCTCCATTCCCCATGCAGAGCACGCCTTCCAGCCCCCGGACAAATTCCCCCTTCTCGTCTGTATGATTCTCTGACTTCAGAATTTGTACCGTGACAGGCAGTCCCTCACACTGCCGGACCACACTGCCGTTTGTATCCGCTGTAATGACATGAATCTCCATTTCCCTGCTAAGCAGCTGGATTCTTTCACCTACGCCAGAGATCAGCTCGCCGCCAAAAGCAATCGTTCCGTTAAAATCAAGGACCAGATGATGCAGGTTGAACTGGCCTCTCCCTGGAATATTCAAGTCAAGCATGCAGATGCCCCCTCAAATTTGATAGAATAACGTTATTATACACCTGCATGGAGGATATCGATGAAAAATAACAAAGTCATACTGTATATCGCAATGAGCCTGGATGGCTATATCGCCAGGCCGGATGGGGCTGTTGACTGGCTGGATGAAGTTGAAGGTGTTGGCGATAATGGTTACGGTAAATTTTACGCCCAGGTCGGAACGGTGATCATGGGTCGGAAAACGTATGAGGAAGTTCTGAAACTGACGGATGAGTTCCCTTATGCCGGTAATGACTGCTATGTTCTAACGCGGCAGTCCCAGGAAAGCACTCCTCATGTGACGTTTACCGATGAAGACCTGGAAACACTGGTCTCCCGTGTCAAAAAAGTTTCTGATGGGTATGTCTGGCTTGTCGGCGGCGGAGTGCTTGTGAGACAATTCCTTGAAAAAAAGCTGATCGACGAGATGGAACTTTATATCATTCCTAAAACAATTGGCGAAGGAATCCCGCTGTTTCCCGATGGCACACCACCTTCTGATTGGGAATTAGCCAGCACAGGGCGCTACGGTCAGATTGCGGCACTGAACTATAAATTGAAAAAAGGCGCTGAATGATATCCAGCGCCTTTTCTTTATAATTCAATTTTGACTGACTCTAGTTCTTCTCCTGATTCCAATGCTGGCTTGACTTCAATAAAATCCGACTCTAATACCATTGGGATTGTGACCCGTCTCTTCTCCGTAACCAAGCCATTTTCGATTTCCCTTCCAATCTTGGTATCCGAAGTCCCTCCAATGATTTCCTTGCCCTTACCATCGAAAAGATCAATCATGACGCTTTGTCCGCCTTCTGGATAGCTCATTGTATATTCAATTGCTGTCGAGGATTTTCCCGTAATCAGTTTTTCGAGCGTGACTTTATGCTGACCAAGTTCAGTTGACTGACCTAGTTCGACCGTTTCATACGGCAGCTGCAAAATCGGTACATCAAAATTCCATTTCCCCTGTTCGTCCTTCCAGCTGTCATCAATTTCACCAATACCGAGGAAGTTCAACGGCAAATTCATTTCTGCCGGCAGCCCGCTTCTCGGGTAGCTCAATTGGATATGCCCTTTATAGCCAGCTCCATCCGGCACCAATTTCACCAGTTCCATTGTTTCTTCTATATTAGGGTCACGGTCGAAGATTTCATAGAATGCGTAAATATCATCCTTATCTCCTTTGACTTCACCCTTAACATCAAAAGTCACCCCGATAATCGCCCCATCATAGTAGGCTTCTGTAACTGTCACATCAATACCATCATATGTTGCCTTTTCGTCCAATTCGGTAATCAGTTGTTGAGAGGCCAGGTTTTCAGCTACCTTGTCATGCTCATACAATTTTGCCAGTAAAGGGATTTCAGCCATCACACTTGCCATAGATGGGAACATGAAACCTGATGAGATGAAAAGAGCTGCAGCAGCTGCTGATACTGCCCCTGCTTTAAATAGCGGCCGCCGTTTAGGTTTCATTTTGCTTCCTTTCCGAACACCCGCCTGAATTGCGCTTACGACATCTTCTTCAGGCACATCAATCTCGCCGACGAATTCAAGAAACGTTTTCTTTTCCATTTACCTCGCCTCCCAATCTATTTTTCAATTCCTTTCGGCCACGCTGCAGATAGGTCTTAACGGTATTCTCGGGTATGTCCATCATTCTGGCAATCTCGCTGATTGACAGGTCATGATAGTAAAACAGGATAATCGCTGTTCTATGCTGTTCTTTCAGCAGAGTAATGGCCTCCATCAAATCCAGGTTCTCCGCGACCCTATTATCACTGCTCGAAGGCAGCTCAACCAGTTCGTTCACCGGCATTTCTTTTTTCCTTTTTTTCAAAATGTCATAAGCACAATGAATCAAAATCCTCGTCAGCCAGGTTAAAAAGTATTGTTCATTCTTCAGCTGCCCAATCGCCAGAAATGCCTTGCATGAGGTTTCCTGGACAATATCAAGGGCATCCTCTCTGTTCCCCGCATATAAAAAAGCGGTTCGGTATAATCGCTCACTATGTAAAATCAACAGCTCTTCGAAAGACCTGGCATTCCCCTTCACTGCTTTCTTCACTAGCCTTTCTTCTTTCATTTCCTGACCTCCTTTCACTTTTTAGAGCAGAATCAGGTTAAAAAAGTTTCAACATTTCCGAGATTATTTTTCTAATAGTTTGGAGATTACCACGAATTCATTTATATTGATAGACTACCTTACAATGTGAAGTTATGACTATCTTCTTCGCAAGCATTTATAAAAGCCTTGCAGGAGACGCCAAACCCCTGACCACTTTGGACGAGTCGAAAAGAATCACACCCCCACACATGTGATTGTCGGAACTAAGGATTTGTTAGGCGAAAAGAATTTCCAGAAAGCGGAAGGACTTTTCGGCCAGCAACTAGAAATAAAAAGTTATCAGATGGGCCATTTTCCATCACCTGAAAACCTTGAAAAAATTGATACAGACATAAGGGCCTTTCTGAAAAAACACTATTAGGAGACAAGTCATGCAATCAAACCAAATTAAAAAAATTGGTCAAATCGGCATCCCTGTTAAAAATATTGAAAGAGCCACTGCCTTTTATCAGGAAAAATTAGGGCTGCCACTTTTATTCAATACCGATACAATGGCATTTTTCGATTGTGGCGGTGTCAGACTCTTGTTAAGCATCCCGGAAAATGAGCAATTTGCCCACCCGAGTTCCGTACTTTACTTCCAGGTTGAAAATATCAGAGCAAAATATGAGGAGCTTCTGTCAATTGGGGTGAATTTCGCAGGTGAACCGCATGTTGTAGCGAAAATCGGCAATACAGAAACGTGGATGGTGTTTTTTATGGACTCTGAAGAAAACACCCACGCCTTTATTTCTGAGGTTGTTGCATAGAAAGTTGTTTTCGTATGGATTTTTACTGACCTGGGGGTTCTTCGATGATCCTTTTGTATCGGATATGCGAAAAGTAACTTCTTAAAAACAAAAAAGGATACTGCCACATTCGCAGGACCCCTTTTTACTGGATTGCTTTCAGTTCATTCTTTTTAAGGAATAGCTCGATTTGATGAGCGGCCATCATCCCAGCTGTGCTGTTCAAATGGATGCCGTCCGTCAGCAGCAAGTATCCGTTTCGGACCGATATGCGGTCAAGGCTGTAACCGTACACGAAATGGTCGGTGACCGCTTTTTCGTACAGCTTCATGCTGTTTTTCAGCGAGCGTCCCCTCGTCTGGCCTTTTCCCTTTAGATAGGCTTTTAATTTTTCATTGAATGGAAGGTAGGAAACATTGTGTATTTCCGCGATTTTCTTGATGACGTCATTGTACTGGTCAATTTCCTTATTCGCTTTGGAAAAGAGGTTCTCACCAGCCACCGGCAGTGACAAAAGCCCGATATTGGCATGTGTTTCTGCTTTCAGTCTTGCAACAATCAGGGCAAGGTTCTTTTCATACACCAGTAATGACGGCTTTTCTAATTGCTCCGCAAGCTTGATATTCTTCCTGGCAAACTCAGGAGCTATTTTAGCTGAGGCGTCATTCAAGCCGACCAGGAGCACTACATAATCCGGCTGGCATGCAATCACGCTGTCCAGGCGCTGGAGGACGTCATAAGCCGTACTGCCATTCACGCCTGCGTTGATAAATTGGTAATCCTGGCAGCTCCGCCTCCTGGCTGCGTCATCAACGAAATTGTAGCTGATATTTCCATGGACTACATCGCCGCCGACCACAGCCACCAGCCTTTTGCCTTCCTGGTGCAGGCCTTTTTCCAGAAAAGCATGCGGATTATTGGCAGGCAAGTGTTTCAACCTGCTCTTCCGCTGGTAGTACAGTGATAAACTTACCGCAGCGGTCAACAAAAGCACTAAAATTCCGCCAAATAGTAATTCCATGTAAAACCCCTCTTCATTATATATTAATTAAATATTCTGAATATATATAATAAAATATTCGACAAAAAGCAGAATAATCCCTTTTCTGAGGGTTGTCTCCTGACATTAAAAGATTATAAATCCATTATAGCCCTTTATGATATGTGACAGACAATGAAATGGCACAAAAATTTGCACAAATCAAAAAATTACTTTGCAACTTTATTTAGAATTAGGATAAAATTAGGATGGTAGAGTTTGGGAGAGGGGAATTTTTACCTATGCTGAAAGCTAGGTTGTATGATTTTACATTATTTTTTGCTGCTATTGCCGTTGCTTTTGGTCTGGGTGTCTTTACATTAGATAAAAATGTGTTTTTAATCGCATTATTCATTTATTGGTTATTCTCAACCCTTTACAATCATTTACGGATCACCGCGCAAAACGGGACACTGAAATTCGACTACGGAATCAGCTATAGTTTATCCTTCGGGATTTTCGCGGGACCGATTGGACTATTTATTTTCGAGACCATCCTCCGATTCACTGTTTACTTTTCAAGGAAAAGTTCAAAAACCGCTGATGAAGATGAATTCTGGGATACATTTTACAATATAGGCGCACATGCGCTGATTTACTCCATTGGTTACTTTTTGTTTCAATGGGGATACGAGGCGTTCAATAACATACCATTTGGTTTCTGGCTCTTGATGTGCATCCTGACTGTGACAACTACTTTAATTTCCTATACTTTTTTATCGACTGCCTTTTTTATCATGGGCGAAATCAAGAATGTCAAGCAGGCTGTCAGGTTTTTCCGGGAAAGCAATAACTGGCTTGACCTGGGTAAAACAGCGTTCACGAATGGCCTGCTGCTGCTGTTGCTGACAGAACAGAAATGGGACATGGTCGTCGGCCTGTTCATCCTGAACTACCTTGTGAGCCGCTCCTTCCACTCGAAGTCGCAAAGCATCAAAAACAAGATTGAACGGGACAAGTTCGAACAAATGGCCTATACGGACTTCCTGACCAGGATTCCAAACAGAGCATTCATGGATAAAAAAATGTCCGAATTAAACAAGGCTGGTGAAACAGTCGGCATCGTCGTAGCCGATATCGATAAATTCAAGCTGATCAATGACTCGTACAATCATGCGGTGGGAGACCGGGTCATCCAGCATTTTGCCAATACTCTCAAAAGCTATTTATCTGCGGACGACTACGTTTTCCGCAGCGGGGGAGAAGAGTTCACCTTGATCCTGAGGAATAAATCCCTTAACCAAACCATCGATCTCGTTGAAAAAATCCGTCATGGAGTCGAAACAAGCTCAGTCGAAGTCGATTATCAATCCGAGAAACATAAAGTTAGCATCACCTCTTCCTTTGGGCTGTATTACTTCAAAGTAAACCAGTATACCTCCATGGAAAAAGGCTACATCTACGCTGACCAGCTCCTGCTGCAATCGAAGGAGCTCGGCAAAAACAAAGTCACCGTCAAGGACGAGCTACCTCAGAAGACCCCGGTGAATGCCATGTAAAAAGACAGAGAACGCGTATCTCTGTCTTTTTTTCGTTTGAAGTGTGGCCAGGTGCTGATTTTGACAACTTTGATGTTGTGCACCTCAAACCTGTCTGAATTCAGGGCTTTTTTTGACAGCTTTTCTGCTTTGCGCCTCGAACCTGTCTGAATTCCGAGCTTTTTTTGACAGCTTTTGGGCCTTCCGCCTCAAACTTGTCTAAATCCAGTTGTTTTTTTGACAGCTTTTCTGCTCTGCGCCTCAAACCTGTCTAAATTCAGAGCTTTTTTTGACAGCTTTTAGGCCTTGCGCCTCAAACCTGTCTAAATCCAGTTGTTTTTTTGACAGCTTTTCTGCTCTGCACCTCGAACCTGTCAGGATCCAGGGCTTTTTTTGACAGCTTTTAGGCCTTGCGCCTCAAACCTGCCCAAATCCAGAGCTTTTTTGACAGCTTTTCTGCTCTGCTCCTCGAACCTGTCAGAATCCAGGACTTTTTTTGACAGCTTTTCTGCTCTGCGCCTCAAACCTGTCTGAATTCCGAGCTTTTTTTGACAGCTTTTGGGCCTTCCGCCTCAAACTTGTCTAAATCCAGTTGTTTTTTTGACAGCTTTTCTGCTCTGCGCCTCAAACCTGTCTAAATTCAGAGCATTTTTTGACAGCTTTTAGGCCTTGCGCCTCAAACCTGTCTAAATCCAGTTGTTTTTTTGACAGCTTTTCTGCTCTGCACCTCGAACCTGTCAGGATCCAGGGCTTTTTTTGACAGCTTTTAGGCCTTGCGCCTCACACCTGCCCAAATCCAGAGCTTTTTTTGACAGCTTTTCTGCTCTGCTCCTCGAACCTGTCAGAATCCAGGACTTTTTTTGACAGCTTTTCTGCTCTGCGCCTCAAACCTGTCTAAATCCAGAGCTTTTTTTGACAGCTTTTCTGCTCTGCGCCTCAAACCTGTCTAAATCCAGAGCTTATTTGACAGCTTTTCTGCTCTGCGCCTCAAACCTGTCTGAATTCCCCTGCATTCAGCATCATCTTAAAAATGCATGAATAAATCTGCGGATGCTGCTTCGTTTAATAGCCACTTGATTGGTACTTGTTCGGCGGGGTAGATAAACTCGAAATTGTCTTTCACATCGAGATCCACGACATACAGTTGGGCTCCCATTTCGACGGCGATTCCAAGGAGGTCATGGACGGATGCCACACCAAAGTCATTCAATGCGTTTGATAGATACTCCAAATCCTCGGACGGGACTGATATATACCGTTTATCGAGGATATTCACTCCTTTGCGGGAAAATGCAAGGATGACATCCGCACCTGAGGAGGCAGCCCCGACCGCTACATTCAGGGGAGGGTACGCCGACTCCAGTTCATCATGCATGGCCATCACAACTATCTTCTTCTTCTCCATCAGGCCTTCACCTCCATCAGTAACTTAGCACCGCATCTGCCTGGTAAGCGGCTTCTAAAAAAGTTGCAACACCTGACAACTCTGCTCCTTCAACAAGTTCCAGCCCATCAGCGATCAGCACATTCATCTGGCAGCCAAAGAACTTGATTCCCAAATCCATCGCCTGCTTCATCTGTTTTTGCAAATCGATATTGTGGGTTCTTTCCATGATCTTCAGATATCGTTTATCCAGCACCCTGGCGCCGTCCAAATCAAAGAAAATCGCTACCTCATTGTCTTCCTCTGCTTTTTTCAGGGCTTTTTTCAAAACATAAGGAACATTTGAGCTCAATGAAACGAAATAAACAAATTTCTTTTTGGCCATCGGCGACCCTTCTTTCGTTAGTTTGCTACAACTATTTATTTTGTCCAAACGACGATTTAACATGAACAGTTCACACTATTATTATATACCCAATATGGTATATTTAGAAGCAAAAAAAACAGACAGCCCTGGGTTACAATTCCCTGCTGCCTGTCCACCTTTCCTTATTTTACCCATTTTTGAAGAAGTGGTCCTGATTCCCCATATACCGGATCCGTTTCCGGCACGGGTACGTTTTTAATTTGGGAGAGAGCCTGCGCCCGTGTGCCAGGGTCTTCTGTTTTCAAATCCGGCTTCCTTCCGTTGGGATAGGCACCCACGACTGCAAAATCCTGGCTGCTGTCAATCTTCTTGTGGCCAGTCCCAGCCGGGAGGACAACTACATCTCCGGCTTTCAGCTCAAGACGTTCTCCGCTGTCCCCGCCGATTTGCACGGTTGCGCTGCCTGCTTTCACGCCTAACACCTCATGGGTGTTGGTATGATAGTGGTGGTAATCGTAAATATCACCCGTCCAGGTTCCTGTCCAGTTATGCTGCTCGAATTGTTCCTCCATGCTTAAGTTGCCGTCAAAAACACCCTGGTAGACAATGACCGGCAATGTCGGATTGTTTGGAATATCACCTGTGTCCTGTGCAAAAAACGATTGTATTTGTGTTCCCATTGTGGAATCTGCTCCTTTCTTTTAAAAGGTTAAAAGTTAAGTGCCACCCACAATGATGGCATCGGCCAAAAAGGCCTCTGCTTATCTCTACCTAAAATCCTCGTGTGTTAAACGTGTCTCCCTGTTCAAGGTTGCCTGCTTTATAACCTTTGTAGAACCAGCTCTTTCTTTGTTCGGATGTACCGTGTGTGAAGCTTTCCGGAACGACATAGCCCTGTGACCGTTTCTGGATGGTGTCATCCCCGACGGCACTTGCTGCATTCAGTGCTTCCTCAAGGTCGCCTTCTTCAACCACACCCATCCCCTGGGCATGGTGCGCCCATACGCCTGCCAAATAATCGGCCTGCAGTTCAAAACGCACTTGATATTTATTGAATTCCGTCTGATCCAGCTTGCCGCGAAGTGAATTCAGTTTATCGGATGTTCCCAATAATGTTTGCACATGGTGGCCGACCTCATGGGCAATGACATATGCCATCGCGAAATCACCAGGCGCCTGGAATTTAGTCTGTAGTTCATCATAAAAGCTCAGGTCGATATACAGCTTCTGATCACCCGGACAGTAAAACGGCCCTACCTGTGAACCCGCCATTCCGCAGGCTGACTGAACACTCCCGGAATACAGCACGAGAGTAGGCTCCTGATATTCCATTCCTTGTTCCCTGAATACATCGGACCACACTTCCTCTGTATCGGCCAGGACGACTGAAACGAATTGGGCAAGCTCCTCTTCCTCTGCTGTTTGCTGGTAAGGAGCGGGCGACTGGTTACCGCCATTCGTCATATTGTTGAGGACATCACCCATATCGCCCCCTCCGAGGAAGGTCATGACTACCAGTAGGATGATCCCGCCAATGCCGCCGCCCATGAGCATGCCTCCGCCGCCTCTACCCCTTCTATCTTCTACATTGCTGCTCGCTCTTCTGCCTTTCCATTCCATGTTGATGGTTCCTCCCTGCTTTATAAAAAACAATGATTGGACATGCTAATTGATTTCCTTAGTGTTATACCCGCTATGAGGCGATTTATTTGCGTTTCCAGGAATATTTTTTGCAGCAGCAATGGTTCCCAGAAAATCAAAGAATAACCTGCAGGGGTAACTTAAAAAAATTAAAGCAGTTCACCCAAAAGTGAACTGCTTCCCGTCATTGCCTAGGAAATATCCATGACTATTGCTTCTGATAGATCGTACAAGGCAAGATCAATATCCAATTTTCTGCCTGATGCAAGTTGGGCAAGCTGGTACCCAAGATATGGACCGACTGTCAGGCCTGAGGACCCGAGTCCATTTGCCACGAACAGATTCTCGAACCCTGGAACCTGCCCAATGATCGGGAGGAAGTTTGGAGCGACAGGGCGGAAGCCTACTTTCGTTTCAATAAAAGTCCCATCTGCCAGGCCAGGTGCTGCCTCCAAGCCTTTATCAAGTATTTCATGCATACCGCCCAGGGTCGGCCGCCGATCATATCCCATATCGTTTTCATGTGTGGCGCCAATCACTACTTTTCCGGCATCGAAAGCCACGATATATTGATTATTCGGCGGCATCACAACAGGCCAGTCTCCCGTTTTCTTGTTTTCGAGTTGCAGATGGACGATTTGGGCTTTTTGAGGAGTGATTTTCAGCTCCATCCCAAGCGGCCTTAACAGCTCAGGCGCCCATGCACCTGCTGTGATGATCAACTTATCCGCTACATATCTCGTTCCGCTGACAATGGCCCCTGTTACCTTGCCGTTGGAAAAATCAAGGTCCGCACTTCCTTCTATCCACCTGGCACCGTGTTTTTGTGCAGACGCTAATAATGCCTGCCGAAGCAGACGCCCATTCACACGTGCAGCCCCGCTTACATGGACAGAAGAAAACGCCTCGGATAGCGGCGGGAACAACGCTCTTGTTTCCTCCGTACCAAGCTGCTGGATATTTCCTATATCAGGTGCTTCCCCCCTTCTTTGTATCGCTCTTTCTTCCATTTTGACTAATTTCTCTGAAACGGTATGGAGGCTTATAGCACCTGTTCGCTTATAGCCGGTTTCATGTTCACCATCTTGTTCTAGCTGTTCTATCAGCGATTTATAATAGGCAGCCCCATTTTTCGCTAGGAAATACCACGCCTTGTTTCGCCGCTGGCTCAGCCACGGACAGATGATCCCGGCAGCAGCGTCTGTTGCCTGCCCCGGCTCTCCTCGATCAATGATTGTCACACTCTTTCCGGCCTTCGCTAAATGATAAGCAGTAGAGGCACCCAGAATTCCTGCCCCGATGACTACATATTTTTCCATCCAAACACCTTTTTCTGTAAAAGTTTCCTGTTTACCATTCTACAGAAATTCCGTTACAGACTCAAAAGGCTTATGTCAATTGAACTCAAAGGTATGTACAGAGGGATCGTTCTGTACATGATTTATACCTCATTCAACCTTGCCATTGGCAGTACGTTTTCTTCGAATTGCCTCTCCGGCGATCACCAGCAACAATCCTATCGCCAGGAAGGAAATATCATAAAATAGAGCGTTTGGATCGCCTGGTTTTACACGATGGATTTTTAAAAGGTGATGGTTTATCAAACCCTCAACCAAATTGAAAATGCCTGCTCCGGTTAAAAATCCGCCAACAAGCCGGTTAACCCCCCGTGATACCTCTGACGGTCTGCCTGCCAGCCACAAGAGGATCCCTCCTATGACCAGAGCGACTGTCACACCAAAATGGAAGATTCCATCACTTGCTATCTGCCCAGGCCTGGTTGTATCCGTTACAACGCTATGCCACTGGAGCAATTGGTGAAAAATAATGCCGTCCATCGCCCCCATAAACCCAAAGCCAAGAATAAAACTGCCTATTCCAAGGAAATTTTTTTTCGTTTTTGGGCTCATTGCAAAACTCCTCTCGGGATATATTTCAACTTTTGATTTATTTATCCAAACTGACCGGCAACTAACCTTTTATCAGGATGAAAAAGGTTTTGATAATGAAAAAGTTTTTAAGACTCTCTTTTCGCTATACCCCCACGGTTTCTGATATAATTTTCTTTATCGTTAAAAGTTATCGTTAAAGGCTGTTTTCGTAAAGATTGTTGTTAAAATCCTAAAGCCGATTTTAACGTGGTAAAAAGCCATTTGCAGTTCGGAATTAAGTGTGCAGGCTCTTTTCTCATCATTAGCTTTAATTTTGTGGACAAAAACAGGTCATTCAATCCCAATTATGTTGCCAAAAGCAACATAGTTTGAGAAAAGAGCTTAGTTAAAATAATGGAGTGAAAACGAAAATGAATACAAAAAAGGCTCTGCCTATTTTATTTTTAGTCATGTTCCTAGTGATGGTCGGATTTGGGATCATCATTCCAGTCATCCCTTTCTATGCGGAGGAAATCGGGGCGACACCCACACAACTTGGGCTGTTAATGGCCGTTTACTCGCTGATGCAGTTTTTATTCGCGCCAATGTGGGGACGCATTTCAGACCGGATTGGCAGGAAGCCGGTCATCATGATTGGTATTCTTGGATTGTCTCTATCCTTTTTCCTGATGGCCATATCAACCCAGCTTTGGATGCTATTTACGGCACGGATTATCGGCGGTTTTCTGTCATCGGCCAATATGCCGACGGTAATGGCCTATGTCGCGGACATCACCTCTGAAGAGGACCGCGGAAAAGGGATGGGAATCATCGGTGCTGCTGTTGGACTGGGCTTCATCTTTGGTCCAGCGATCGGCGGTGTATTTTCCAAAACAAGTTTGAGTACACCATTTTACATTGCTGGTGCCACTTCACTTATCACGTTCTTAGTTGTCACCTTTGTATTAAAAGAGTCCCTTTCTGCGGATCAGCGCAATAGTGAGGAACGGGAGCGCACTTCATTAATGAAAGCTTTCACTGGACCTTTGTCCATGTTGTTTTTGCTTCAGTTGTTCGTTTCCCTTTCGCTATCGGGACTTGAGGCAACTTTTGCCTATTTCGCTGCGGAAAAAGCAGAACTCGGCTCAGTTGAATTGGGCTATATTTTCATGATCATGGGACTTGCCGGTGCTGTTGTGCAAGGCGGATTAGTCGGCAGATTGACGAAGACACTAGGCGAAGGAAAGGTCATACAGCTCGGCATTGTCATTTCTGCAATAGGTTTTGGATTGATTCTCCTGACTGAAGGTTTTGGCACAGCCGCATTATTCCTGACCATTTTCGGAATCGGCAACGGATTGATCCGGCCAAGTGTATCTTCCTTACTGACAAAAAAGTCGACGACTGGTCATGGCGGAACAACTGGGCTGCTCTCATCCTTTGACTCCCTCGGCAGGATTATCGGGCCTCCTCTAGGAGGATGGCTGTTCTCGATTGCTATTGGGTTGCCGTATATTTCAGGGATTGTACTCTCAATTATTGCTCTGATGCTATATCAATTCTATCAAGCACGGACAAAAACATCCCATTCGATAAATCAATAAATGTAAAGAGGAGGATGGCATATTGCCATCCTCCTCCTCTTATATAGAGTTCTTAATCCGTTAAGGGAAGTTTTATTTCAACCAAAGTCCCTTTGTTTAGCTTACTTTGATAGGAAATCGTCCCACTATGCTGTTTAATGATTTTATGGCAAATCATCAATCCTAGACCTGTTCCTTTCTCCTTCAATGAATAAAACGGTTCTCCTAAACGAGGGAGTAATTCTTCTGGAATTCCGCTGCCTTCATCCTGAATGGAAATAATGCATTCACCATCCAGGCCCTTTTGCAGCTTTATATCAATATTTCCTCCCTTAGGCATGGCTTCCATAGCGTTTTTTAAAATATTCAGGAAAACCTGTTTAATCTGGTTTTTCTCGCAGGTTATGAAAAAATCTGTCCCCAGATAACTTCGGCTAATTTGGATATTCTTCATATTCGCCTGTGGGGATAAGAATTCGACCGTATGATCGATCAAATCACATAGATTGGCCCGGTTGAGCTGGATAGCCTGAGGTTTTCCTAAAGAAAGCATTTCACTGGTTATTGTCTCAATTCTTTCTAATTCACTTAGAAGCAAGTTGTTAATTTCATTTAATTCATCTTCTTTTCCATATAGCTGGATAAACCCCTTTATTGTTGTAAGAGGATTACGTATTTCATGTGCTACTCCTGCTGCCAGTTCTCCTACAATCGATAGCTTTTCAGATTGCAAAAGAATCTCCTCCGCTTTTTTCCGTTCAGAAATATCCCGGCTTATTATTACAATGTGCTCAATCACCCGCTCATCACTCATTACCGGCATCCAGCGGGACTCAAAATCCATCCATTTTCCTCTTTTATCTTGAAAGCGAAACTCTAATGGCATCGATTCTTTATTTTTCATAATCTTTGTGATTGTTTCTCTGAAAGTCACAACGTCATCTGGATGAATTAACTTACATATCTCAATCTTTTCAAGCTCTGCTGCCTTGTATCCCAACACCATCTCATGAGAGGGTGAAAAATAAGTTATGACATGCTCTTTGTCCATTACCATGATGAGGTCTGATGTATTCTCCGCTATGAGGCGGTATTTTGATTCACTTTCCTCCAGCGTCTGCTCCATCCTCTTTCGTTCCTTAATAATCCTGTATAACTTTTCATATGACTCGATCAAGATTCCTCCAATAAGAACTCCTATTGACACAAACAATAAGTATTGGAAGTGAAATATTGGATTGTCTCTTATTATGTTGAAAACAATCGGTACAGTAATTATATAAGTGACAATGTAAGAAAACAGTAAAATCATAACTCTCTTGACTGGTTTAAAATGGGTAGTTGCTTTGTGAATAACGACCAGAATGGCCATCACCACTAACCAGCCAACTATTGCCGGAAACCAGTTTACAGAGACCATTAACCTTGATGCCAACGCCATGCTGCCGGTAATAATTCCTGCAGCAGGCCCAAGATACGCGAAGACCAAAATGATGACGGCATACCGAATATCATATGAGTAACCTTCATCCTGGAAAGATAACATTACAAGTACAGAGGAAACAATACCCCCGTATAATCCTACCCAGAGCCACAGTTGTTTTAATGGCTTATGATTCAGGTAAGAGCGAATGACTAAAGGAGTACTGACCATTAAAGAAAGCATTGAGAGATTAATTATGTAGTCTATTAAAATCAACTGGCTCCCACCTATTGTAAATTTCCGAATTTACTAATTATCATAAACCAGAGATTCAACCTTTTCCATAACATTTTAATACTAGCAGTTCAGTATTATTTTTAAATTTTTAAAATAGTTAAATTATAATTTAATTATTTCGGTTTTCGTAGTAATATGAAAGGATAAAGGAGGAGATATCCATGAATAAAACTGTTGAAAAACGTCTTGCCCGCTCAGAAGTTCATGAATCACTGACCTGGAATCTTAATGATTTATATCCATCTGACAAAGAGTGGGAGGATGCACTGAAAGAGATCGAGGCTGATGTTAAAAAATTCGATAGCTTCAGAGGAACCTTACATACAGGGCCGAAAGCTTTACTGGAATGCCTTACTGCCCAGGAAGAGTTAACAAAGAAATTGGTAAAGGTTCGAACATACGCAAGCCTGAAGCAATCCGCTGACGGCACTGACCCGGTGAACCAGGCAAATTCAGCAAAGGTTGGGGCCGTTGGCACAAAGGCGATGGCTGCACTATCCTTTATTTCATCTGAAATCCTTGAGTTTGATGAAGGCAAAGCAGAAGAGTTCATCGAGGCTGAGGAAGGACTCCAGCCTTTCAAAAAGACGCTTCTTGAGCTTCTGGAAACGAAAAAGCATAAACTATCGCCTGAAACAGAAGAAGTCCTTGCTGCTTTAGGAGAAGTCCATTCAGCACCTTACAACATATACAATATGGCCAAACTAGCGGATATGGAATTTTCGTCTATTAGGGACGAACAAGATAACGATTTGCCAGTTTCATTTGCGCTGTTCGAGAGCCGGTATGAATTTTCGCCGGATACTTATGTCCGCAGAAAAGCCTATGATTCATTTGTTTCAACCCTCAAACAATATAAAAATACCATCGCCGCCACCTATGCCACCGAGGTAAAAAAACAGGTGACCCTTGCAAAGCTGAGGAAATATGAATCCGTTACCGATATGCTTTTGGAGCCACAGCAGGTAACAAAGGAAATGTATAATAACCAAATTGATATCATCTACAAGGAACTGGCCCCGCATATGCGCCGTTTTGCTCAGTTAAAGAAGAAGGTGCTGGGCCTGGATAAAATGATGTTCTGTGACTTGAAGGCTCCATTTGATCCGGATTTTGATCCTCAAATCACTTATGATGAGGCACGACAGCTGATTACCGATTCATTGAAGGTAATGGGAGCGGATTATACAGCAATGGTTGAAAAGGGCTTTGAAGACAGATGGGTAGACCTTGCTGATAATGTTGGAAAATCAACAGGTGCATTTTGCTCAAGTCCTTATGGATCACACCCATATATCCTGATCACATGGGCGGACAATATGCGCGGCTGCTTCACGCTGGCACATGAATTCGGCCATGCGGGCCATTTTTACCTGGCCAATAAAAATCAGCGCATCATGAATGTGCGTCCATCCATGTATTTCATTGAAGCACCATCGACAATGAATGAAATGCTTTTAGCCCAATATCTTCTTGATAAAAATAAGGAAAACCCGCAGATGATTCGCTGGGTGGTCTTGCAGCTGCTGGGAACTTATTATCATAATTTCGTGACCCACCTGCTGGAGGCTGAGTTCCAGCGCCGTGTTTACGCGCATGCTGAAGCTGGGAATGCACTTACGGCAAAAACACTTACTGAAATGAAAACAGATGTCCTGACTGGCTTCTGGGGCGATACAGTCGAAATCGACGAAGGGGCGGGTCTCACCTGGATGCGCCAGCCACATTACTATATGGGCTTTTATCCATACACCTACTCTGCCGGCCTGACTGCATCGACCGCCGTTTCCCAGTTGATCCAGGAGGAAGGGCAGCCGGCTGTTGACCGCTGGCTTGAGGTGCTCCGTGCAGGCGGAACCATGAAGCCGCTGGAATTGCTGAAGCATGCCGGCATCGATATGTCGACTCCGGAACCTGTACGCAAGGCTGTCGGTTATGTTGGATCACTGATCGACCAATTGGAAGCATCCTATCAGTAAAACTAAGAAACCCCATGGAGGTCCATGGGGTTTCTTCATGCTCACTTATTCATTTTGGCAAGGAAATCTCCTAACAGGTCATCCAGATCTTCTTCTGTCTCTTCCTGGTCCGGTGTTTCAGTTTGTTGGGCTGATTCCCATTCAAATGAATCCAAATCATCGTCCAAGTCGTCGATTTCAGCACCAGAGGCCGTTTCCTGTGTTACCGGTGATTCCTCTTCTAATGCTGTCGGGTGCATGTTCATATCCTTTTCCTGCAGGTAAAGAGCCTCATCTATTTCAGTAGACTTGCTGTTCAATGAGGCCAGCAGTGCGGTTGCCCTCAAGGGATCCGTCAACAGATGATAGACGATATTGCCCAGCAAAGCTTCTGAATGCTCATGCTTGATCCAATCCCGCTGCGATTTGCTGAGACTCCGAGGGAGAGGGATTGTAATCGTTTCGCGTTCCCTTGAATAAGAATTCCCCACACCTTTGACGACAAATTCGGCAATCTTGCTCGAAAAGTTCCTTCGCTCTGTTTCCTTTAAGTTCTGGAGATGCCTTAAGATATGGTCTGGTGTATCAGAGGGAACACGAAATGACAATGCTTGTCCTCTCTTAATCTCATTTGGGTTGGTTTTTTTCATAGGATCACCTTATTTTAGCTTTTAACAGGTTCAGAAGCGGCTTTGCTGCTCTTCTCTGATTTTTTCACAAAGTCCATGATGAGCTTATAATAAGCGTTCGCCATCATCCAGATGCTTTCTTTTTCATCCTCGAAAAATTCAATGTTATAGCCATCAAGATTATTGTTCAATGTTTTGATATATTCTTTTAAAACTGTTGCTCCTCCGCCAACAAAATAGCAGATTTCAGTCTGGGAATTCTTTGCCCACACATTGCGAAGCAGGCGGTATTGCTTTTTAGCCAGTTCAAGCAGGATACGGTCTGTGATGTCATGAACGCTTGTACGGCTTCCTTTGACCATGATATGGTTCCGGTCATTCTTGCGCGTGATGATCTCTACAACGTCCGTACGGCTGTCTAACTCGACGCCATGCTTGCTGCGGATTTCTTCCCTGATTTGTTCGAGTGCTTCAGACACACCAAGGTTGAAGCCCTGTGCCTTGTCATCATCGACATTGCGATTCTTGATGACAGCGATATCTGTTGATAATCCGCCGATATCCTGGATCAGGATTCTTCTATCAATCAAGTCCTTATTGATGATTTTCAGGCTATTATCCATTACTAGATTGATATATGCTGCGAAGCCTTCAGGATAAACCTTCACTTCATCGAATTTGATATTTACTTTCAGTCCCTGGTATTTCGGGGTAACAAGGAATTCAACCTGGTGAACGGATCCTACCAGCTTGGAACGGTAGCCAGCATCTTTTCCTTCCTTGACCTCGCGAAGCGGAAGGCCGGTACCAAGCGTATAATTCGCATCAATGACATTCTTGCTTTTCGGGAAAAGCTTGGCATTGTCTTCATTGACAGCATCCAATGCTAGAGTAGCGAAAAGCATAATCAAGGTCTGATCTTCCTCCGACTTGCTGCTGCCAGGATCAAGTTCGGTAGCATTGTCACTTTTAGTAGCCAGGTTTCCGACACGATAGATTGCGTTATTTTCTTTCAGGGCAGGGGAGTGGACACGAATATGGATTCCATCAAGCGGATCCTTCGCATCAAGCTCCTCGATGCCGATTACAGGACGGTCTTCAGTGTCCCTTGCCACGATGTTAGGGATATTCAGTTCGTTATCAAATTCTCCAAAAATAGCTTTAATAGAATCGTTACCAACATCAACTGCTGCAATTCTGGATTTCGTCATTCTTATCATTCCTTTTCATTTATGTATACTTACCTACTATTCTAAAGGTAAAGGGAAATAATAGATACTGCAAGATATACGGGTAAAAAGAAATGTAATTGTAAACATGTAAACGAGATGTAAACCTGACGAGTATTGTATACATAATTGTACACAACGAATACAAATCTGTATACATGCCTATATATCAGTATGTATACGAGTTTGTATACGTGTAAACATAATTGTACACCCATTGTTTACAAAACGTATACATGTATACATATTTGTACACATTAAAATATTTACCTTATTTTACCTTTTAACAGACCTATCAGAGCCCCCTCCCCTCCCCTGCCGTTGAAAAGATTTTAAAAGATTTGAATTTTAATGAATGAATTTGATTGGTAAGAGTTGAAGATGAAAGAGTCATTGGAGGCAAATAACACAACGGACATGGAAAAGGTTCCAGGAAGTAAATAACCGCACCATAAAAGTATGCATGTATAACAGTGCCAATTTTTAAAAAGGCTTCAATATGCAGATGAGTAATATGAATCCACCACACCTACCCAAGAGACTTGAAAAAGGAAGTTGAAAAAAGCAGGGAATTGTCGGAACATGGAGAAAGAGGAAGGAAGAAAGAAAGAAATAACAGGTGTATTTCCGCATTTTTCCATAAAAAGAAGTAATGGTTACCTTCTGATCACCCACTATCAATGATAAAAGGTAAAAAAGTCCCCTGTGGACGACTGGTCATCCGCAGGGGCTATTGTATTAATCCTCTTGTATTTCTCGTCGATTTTTCTTAAAAATTTTCGACAGAACTTCATAAACAATTGGCACAACAATCAGTGTTAACAGTGTCGAGCTTGTTAAACCGCCTATTACAGTAATGGCAAGGCCTTTTGAAATCAAGCCTCCGCCTCCTGAGCCCATGGCCAATGGAATCAGGGCACCAACAGTGGCTATTGCTGTCATAAGGATTGGACGTAAACGCGTTGCTCCTGCCTCAAGAACGGCTTCACGCATCGTCATTCCATCACGTTCCATGTGGATGATCCGGTCTACGAGTACGATTGCATTCGTTACAACAATACCAATCAGCATCAAGAGACCCATCATGACTGAAACAGAAATCGTTTCATCTGCAATCAACAATCCAACAAACGATCCGACAACCGCAAATGGGAGCGAGAACAGAATGGCGAATGGTGCTACACCTTCACGGAAGGTTACAACCAGGATGAAGTAAACAATCGCGATAGCAGCAAGCATTGCAGCACCTAGCTGTGTAAATGTTTCGGTCATGTCCGCCTGTACGCCTGCAACACCAACTTCTACACCCTTTGGCATATCTAAAGCATCGATTGCCTCTTGGGTTTCAGCAGATGCTTTTGAAATATCATCATCTGTAACCGTTCCTGAAACGGATGCATAGTACTGCCCTTTACTGCGGGCGAGTGTATTCATCGTTGTACCTTTTTCAACGGTTACCAGTTCTGATAATGGCATCGTTGTTCCCATGGCTGTTGGGACTTCTGTATCCAGGATATCATCAACTGACTCAGGCTGCTTTTCCTGCTCCTGCTGGACGATGACATCTAGTGATTCACCATCTTTTTCAATCGTCGTCAATGTATCTTTAGTTTTGTTTGGGTTTAACATCATGACAATTTGTCCGGCTGTTAAACCATATTGCAGCAATTCGTCCTGTTCGACTTTAAATGTGTATTCCACGTATGCTTCCTCTGCACTGGAACTTACATCTTCCAAGCCTTTAATACCTTTCATCTCACCCTCAGCCATTTTCACAGCATCAGTAAGTTTGTTTAGATCTTCACTGTAGAATGTGTAGCTGATTTCGTTCTCCGGCATCGACATGCCGCCGAAATTCTGGCTCTTCCACTCGCCGCTTTGTCCAATTTTGAATACATACTCTTCAATTTCTTTCTTGACGTCTGGGAAATTTTCCATATCAGGATCAAAAATCAGGTACATCAAGCCTCCGCCTGATCCCCCGCCCATCATTGCCGACATCTGGTCAGCTTCATCGCTAATCGATACTTGAACGATGTCAATATCATCACGTTTGAGCATCTTTTCTTCGACTTCAGCGATACTCTCGATTGTTTCTTCTTTAAGTTCGCCTGCTGCAGGAGTATAAGTAAGGTACATAACCTTATCTTCCTCGCTGCCCATGAAGCTAAAGCCAATAATCGGTGTGAGGGCAAGGCTTCCAGCTAAAAGTACAACAGCAATAAGGGAAGTGATGATTTTATGGTTAAGCGACTTGTTCAAGACGCCTTTATACCAGCTTGCCAGTTTGCCAACTTCTTTGTGGCTGCTTTCTGTTTTTTCACCATAAAGTTTCTTTTTGAACAAGAAGTGTGACAAGGCCGGAACGATTGTAATGGCAACAATCAATGAAGCACCAAGGGCAAAAGTCATTGTCAATGCAAATGGCGCGAATAATTCGCCTACCATGCCGCCTACAAAAATCAGCGGTGCAAAAACAGCAACCGTTACAAGTGTAGATGATAAAATTGGCTTGAACATTTCAATGGTTGCTTCACGTACTAATGCACGGCCTGTTAATTTTTCTTCCTTCAAGTGGAGGCGTCGGTATATATTTTCCACAACGACGATCGAGTCATCTATTACACGCCCAATGGCAACCGTAATCGCGCCAAGTGTCATGATATTAAGCGTGATTTCCATCCAATTCAACAGCAGCAATGCCATAAAAATCGAAACTGGAATTGACACAATTGATATAATCGTAGACTTGAAGTCTCGTAAAAACAGCAGAATAACCAGGACCGCAATCAATCCGCCAAATAAAGCTTTTTCAATCATTGTTGTTACAGATTCTTCAATTGGCTTACCCTGGTCCAGTGATACATCAATGGATAGGCCATCAATTTTATCCTGTTCTTCTTTTATTAAATCCTTTATCTCATTCACAACATCAACTGTGTTTGCTTGCTGTTCCTTGACAATCTGGATGGCAATCGCATCATTGCCGTTTGTACGGGAAATGGACTGCACCTTGCCTACCAGCTCAATCTCAGCAATATCACTAAGCTTTACAAAAGGTGATGGATTTGATTCTGATGGAGTTACCGGAATCAGCATGTTCTTCAGTTGTTCAGTTGTGGTGAACTTGCCATCAACAGCAACTGCCTGCTCGCCTTCCTTAAATTCAAAAAGCCCCAGCGATACGCCTAAATTGCTGGCCTGAATCATTTCCTTCACTTTGTCTTCCGTCAAACCGAACTGAGCCATTTTCGCTTCATTATACGCAAGATTCACTTCTTCGATATGCTGTCCTGTTATCGTTTCGGAAGCCACACCATCGATTTTATCGATCTTCGGAAGCAGGATATCCTCGACTGTTGATGTAAGCTCAACAATATCCTCTTTCGTGCTGCTGACACTCAGTGCAGCGATCGGCATCATGTTCATGCTGATGGCCGTAATGGTTGGCTCCTGTGCACCTTCCGGAAGCTGAACCGTATCCAATGCCGACTGTAAAGCCCGCTTGGCTTCATCCATATCAATGCCATATTCATACTCAACCTGGATACTGGACATATTGGAATATGAATTGGAATAGACGTACTTTACATCTTCCAGTCCTTCCACCGCTTTTTCAATCGGGATGGACACATCATCCATTACCTTCTCAGGAGTGGCTCCGGGATAAACATCCATGACCATTAAATACGGGATGGAGATATTCGGAATCGTCTCCATGTTCATCCGCGTACCTGAATAAATTCCTGAGACTGTAATGATGATCGTAAGCAGCCAAACCGCCAGTTTATTTCCAAGCACAAAATTGACCAGATTTTTCACTATTGCACCTACCTTAATTAATCATTTACACACATTATAATGTTAATGACTGACCGGTCATTTGTCAATTCTGTATGCACATTAAAAGACCCACTCAACATGGAAAGTGGGTCTTTGGTATTATTCATCATCTATTTCGCCATCACCAATCTCATCTTCTTCTTCCACATCTTCCAGCTGTTCATCATCTTCAGGAGGAGCATCGTTGCCACACCCTGTAATAGAGAACATTGAAATCGCTAATAATAGCAGGCTCTTTTCTCAAACTTTGTTGCTATCGACTACTAAATTGGATTGAATGACCTAGTTTTCTTTATAAAATTCAGGCTTATTATGAGAAAAGAGCTTGCACACTTAAAAACGAACTGCAAAATTGCTTATAGCACGTTAAAATCGGCTTTAAGATTTTAACAACAATCTTTACGAAAACAGCCTAATAGCATAACCAGATACTTTCTCATGAAAAAAACCTCCTTTTGAAAAAGTATGTCCTGGAATACGGGGATTCTCTTTAACGGGGATAAAAATTACTGATAATTTGTAATAAATATCTAAAAAAGACAAACAATATCGGGAAAGGAGTGTATCATTGATGCGAGAAATAAGTGTGGGTTTAACCTCAACAGAAATATCGAATATATGGTCATCTTACTTAAAAAGCAGTATGGAACTTCGTTTTTTTCAATATTTTTATAGGACAGCTGATGATTTGGAACTGAAAAAGATTTTAGAAAAAATGGTCGTTTTCTCTGAGAAAAGCCTGAACGACCTGAAAAACATTTTTCTAAAAGAGAATCTCACTATACCGCTAGGATTTACGGAAAAAGACGTCAGACTCGACGTTGAAAAGTTTTTTTCTGATACTTTTATATTATATATTTGCCATGATATTACCATGCTTTCACTGACTACCTATCCGAGCGCTTTTCCGGATTGCACACGCAATGATACAAGGGATTATTTTCAAGGGGCCATAGAATTCACCATCAGTATTCAAAATGAAATTACAGACCTGATGCTGCAGCAGGGGATTTTTCTGAAATCTCCCCAGGTAGCGATGGACCATACCATTGATCTGGTGGATGAAATGAAATATCTGAACGGCCTATTTGGGCATTCCAGGCCTTTAAATGCACCTGAAATTGCAAACCTCTCAAGAATTCTCCATCGGGCGCACTTTTCAAAAATGGTTCTATTATCCTTTAGTAAGCTCGCCAGCCATAAGGAAGTAAAACAACATTTAAGCAAAGGAGTTGATGCGCTCAATAAAGTGCTGGATACGCTTGAGGATACATTTAATAAAGAAAATATTCCTTATTCAGCTTCTGGTGATTTCAACTTTTTTGAAGTGAATCATTCACCCTTTTCAGATAAACTGATGCTGTTTTTCGTTAATACATGCCTCGGAATGTTCTGCTTCATTATGATCAATCAGGCTTTAACCTCAAGTTTACGGTCAGATATTGTAACCAAATTCACTCTGATCTCAGCTCAAATGAAAAAATTTTACGGAAAAGGCCTGTTGCTCATGATTACCGAAAAATGGCTCGAACAGCCTCCTCAGGTTTTCAACCGAAAGTCATAAAAAGGATTCCTACTGAGTAATCCAGTAGGAATCCTTTATTTAATTATTCCTTTGTTACCAGGTAGGCTTTGTACTCTGCTTTGCCTGCTTCTTCTACGTATACTGCCAGTACCCAGTCTCCGTTAGGAAGAGTGCTACCATTTAGTACAGTGCCATCCCATAGGTATTCGTGGTATGGAACCGGGGCATTCGTGAAAGAGCCAATTGTGTCTACAAAGTCACCAATGGTGCCATTTGGATTGAACACATAAAGATCATATTCTAATACTTCTGCCCCGCCCGGAAGATAGGCACCTACATAATACCCGTCTTCAGCTTTATCCATGTATGCACCTGTTACACGAGGGTAATCCGGCTCTCCGATGAAAAGGATCGTTGGCACGTCAAATGTCTCAGACCCATCAGAGACTTTAATGGTTCCTTCATAATATCCTGGGTCCAGTTTTGAAGTATCAACCTGGACATTGAAGTTCACTTGCTGAGACTTGCCTGCATTCACTTTCAGGTTGTTGCTTGTCATTACCTTAATGCCAGCTGGATTTCCGGCAAACTCTACATCAAAGCTATAGGTCTTGCTTTTTCCTGAAAGGTTTTTGATTTCAAAGCTATTCTTTTCAACTTGCTTGCCGCTTCTGGACACTCTTTCCAATTTCACTATTGTCTGTTTCAGTTAACAGGTGTAGTTTATAATTAAGTGCATTTTCTTCATTCTTATAGGGGTTATAAGAAAAACAATTTCACAAAAAGAGGCGGTACATAAAGTGAATCTATGGAATTCATACAAAAATTCATCATTTATTTTAAAAATGACCATCGGCTTTGTTCTGGGGATATTAGCTGGTGTTCTGCTGGGGGCTGATGCGGAGTTCTTGAAGCCATTTGGCACGCTGTTGATCAAGCTTCTTAGTCTTATTGCTACTCCAGTAGTGTTCTTGACGGTTGTGCTGGCAGTCAATCAAATGAACCCTGCACAGCTTGGCAGGACCGGAGGTAAATTGATCCTGTATTATGGGGCAACAACTGCTGCGGCTGTGTTGATTGGTCTGGGTCTTGCGTTATGGATCAATCCCGGGGAATCCTTGACACTCCCGAATACGACCGTAGAGAAACCTGCGACACCATCCATTTCTGATGTCATTTTCAGCATCGTCCCTGATAATTTCTTTTCAGCTTTCACAACCGGGAACTTGATGGCGATTCTGTTTCTGGGGATCATCATCGGCTTCACGATTTCAGGAATGAGGTTTTCCGGTGAGGAGAAAACCCAGCAATACGGGGTACAGCTGCAAACTTTCCTTGAGGCAGCCAATGAGCTGTTCTTCAGGATTTTGAAGGGAATCCTTCTTTACGCACCGATCGGTATTTTTGCCATCAGCGCATCCACTTTTGGCACACAAGGGTGGGATACATTAACGTCACTACTGGAATTTACAGCGGTTTTTTATATTGGAATCATCATCCTCTGGGTTTTCGTGTACAGCGGGACTCTTAAACTGTTCAAGATCCCGGTCAGGAGCTTTTTCGCGAATACGAAGGATGCATACACAACGGCTTTCTTCACTTCGAGCAGCATCGCTTCCCTTCCAGTAGCCATCGAAAGTGCGAAAAAGGCTGGAATTTCCGAGAAGATGGTGAACTTCAGTTTGCCGCTTGGCGCTGTGTTCAACTCTGATGGCGGAGCACTAAGAATGGGTGCATCGATTGTTTTTGCCGCCAATGTCACTGGTGCCAATTTCTCGCTGATTGATTTCGTTACCATCATTCTTGTTGGTACATTGCTTTCCATCGGAACAGCAGGCATTCCTGCCGCAGGGCTTGTCACCCTGTCAGTGGTACTGACGATGTTCGACCTGCCGCTTGAAGTCGTCGCACTGATCGCTGGCGTCGATGCGATCATCGGCATGGCCGGGACGGCTTCCAATGTCGTCGGGGACGTCGTAGGAGCCGCTGTAGTTGACCAATCTGAAAAGAAAGCAGAATTAGCTTGATACTAGCAAGAATCATAACAAGTAGAAAACCGCATCTGGAATAAGGTGCGGTTTTCTAGTTTCTATAAATCTAATACTAAATGCCCTTCCCCCCGGGAAACACAGCATAGCATCGACTGATTTGTACGTTGTTGTTCTTCAGTGAGGAAGGAATCGAAATGGGCGACTTCCCCCTCCGCTACTTTCACTTCGCATGTCCCACAGCCGCCAACCTTGCAGGAAAAAGGCAGATTGATTCCATTTTCACGGATCACATCCAGCAATGAACGATCCTTTGGAATTTCCAGCTGCATTCCGCTATTTTGCAGAGTCACGGTAAATGGCCTGGCTTCTCTATTCTCGGGTGGAGCAAATCGCTCGAAATGAATATTGAAAGAAGGATATCCATAGCTTTTTGCCGTTTCGGTGAATTCTTCAATCATGTTTTCAGGCCCGCAAAAATATACATGGGTCCCAATCCGGTGATCTTGAAGAGAAGCTGGAGATAATCTATTAGAATTCTCATCCTCTGAAAAATAAAAATAGCATTCCTCTGGATAACGTTCCCTTAACGTATTGTAAAAAGCGCATTGTTCCTTTGTTTTCGCTCCATAATGCAGCTCGAAAGATTGGTTCTTTTCGGCGAGTTCAGCCATCATTGATAAAAAAGGCGTGATCCCAATGCCGGCTGCATAAAAAACATGGTGTTTAGCTTGAAAACTCATTGGAAAATGGTTTTTCAGATAACTGATCTTAACAATATCCCCTTCAATGACACTATGATGCCAGTAAGCGGAGCCGCCATTTGAAGGCTCGGCCAGACGTACGGCGATCTCCATGACACCTGGCTCTGAAAGGTTAAAAACTGAATAATGTCTTTCCATTATGCCTGAAGGCTGCGGCAAATAAGTGATTATATGGGAGCCGCCGCCAAAGAGCGGGAGCTTGACGCCGTTCACTGCTTCCAGGGTGAACCTTTTAATGGTTTCCGTTTCCATTTTTATAGATTTCACTCGTACTTGTATTGTATTGCCCTGCTGCAATCTCAGTCCCCCTGTCTCATTTGATCGTTACATATCCCAAGTAAGCATCCAAACGGCGGGAATAATGATCCGAAACCTCGAGTTCCTGCCCACAGAGCCTGCATATGACAATCTGGTTTTCCCAGGCTTCATTCTCGCCATGACAAGTACAGCATATTAATTTTTTCGGTAAAAAAACCTTTGTTGCAGTCTGTATTTTCTGTTCGGAAAAACCTGTTTCAAATGCCAGCTCCTTTACCATTTTCACAAATTCCGCCGAACCGGATATGTATAGGTAGGTCCCCATTTTTTGCGTGCAGAACCAGGTTTTCAGCATGGGTTCCTGTCCCTCAGCGAAAATATGAAAATCAAAAGGGATTTTTTCAGACAATGCCTGTTGTAAAAGGTCGTAAAAATCCCCGGCACCCCCCGAATCCGTACAAAACAAGAATTTTCTTTTCCCACTCACTATTTTAAAGCTGCTTTCACTCATCTCTTTTTCAGTTCCACCTCCAGATATTCAAGGACCGAGTTCCGGTACAAGGAAATACCTTTATATTCTGCGATGAATTCAGGAAGTTCCTTCAAGATTGCCGAAAATTGCTTTAGCCATGGGGTATGCTGGATGAGTGATTCAAGGGGCAGCATATGTGTATGGATGGTAAATAAAATCCCATTGCTTTTTGGCAGCCGGAAAAGTTTCTGTACTTCTACCCGCAAGTGGACCAGTTCACCTGCATTTTCTTTTGTCACATTTTTTCGGGCCTTGCCCCATTCAGCGAATGTTTCAAGCGAGGTATCCAGCCGGTCCCCTGCCATAAGTGACCAATTTTTCCTCCACCATGGACTGCCTGCCTCGATTCTCATTAAAAACTGGAGAATGCGCTCATCAAGTGATCCATACTTGAACCCGGGAATTGGCGTATGGATTTCTTTGAACGACATTCCAGCATCAAAATACAACGACCAATTGGCTGGAAAGCAGAGCTGACCTGCATCCAGAAATAAATCCCCGTCCCGCTGCATCATCAGGATCAAATCTTCCTGCACATGCCGGCCGACAAAATCCAGCGGTTCAACGTCCAGTGTTGCCTGATTTCCAAATATGAAGGAATGATTCTCACCTGTTAACTGGTTAGTGAAAATCCAATGGTCATTGTTTGCAACAAGCTGGTAGTTCTCAGGATAGAAACTGGCCAGCTGGTGCAGGATTAAATCCAACACTTCCCACTGGGCATCCAATGTATGTGGCATGGAGTGGTAACAGCGTTTGGGGTGATTTATCAGCAATTCTCTCTTCAGCTTGATGTCCTCTAAATAAGATTTTGTCACTTCGATGGCAATTGGTGGATTTAATGGTACCGCATTGTTAGAATATCTATATACATCCTGTTCACCAAAAGGATAAGGAAAAGGGTGCTTATTCTCAATAGAGACCATCTAATTCCTCCTTTTCAGAATTTTTCATCTACTTATTACTATACAGAAGTTCAATGAGGAATTCATTACACAAGGAAAAGTTGGACAAGCTAATCTAGTGCAATGCTGTATAAATCTATCTTTTTTTTGAAATAATTATTAAGAACTAAAAACCGGTGTTTATCACTTGACACTTAATAAGTTTTATATAATAATCGTTACTGTATTAGAATTATTCTAGTTTACCGAATAGTTAACTGAATTCATTCAGGAAAACTATTTCAAAAATAATTCAACCATTTTAAGGAGGAAATTAATCATGGCATTAATCGGTACTCAAGTTTTACCATTCACAGCAAACGCATTCCACAACGGAGAATTCATCACTGTTTCTGAAGAAAACTTCAAAGGCAAGTGGAGCGTAGTTGTATTCTACCCAGCAGACTTCACTTTCGTATGCCCTACAGAGCTTGAAGACATGCAAAACGAATATGCTACATTAAAAGAAATGGGAGCAGAAGTATATTCTGTATCAACTGATACACACTTCACTCACAAAGCATGGCACGACCACTCTGAAGCAATCAGCAAAATCGAGTACATCATGATTGGCGATCCATCTCAAAGACTTACTCGCAACTTCGATGTATTGAATGAAGAAGATGGTCTTGCAGAGCGCGGAACTTTCATCATCGATCCAGACGGCGTTATCCAGACTGTTGAAATCAACGCAGGCGGAATCGGCCGTGACGCTAGCCAGGTAGTAAACAAGCTGAAAGCAGCTCAATATGTACGCAACAACCCAGGCGAAGTTTGCCCTGCTAAATGGAAAGAAGGCGGCGAAACTCTTAAGCCAAGCCTTGATCTTGTAGGAAAGATTTAAGGGGAACACTCCCATGTTATTAGATGCAGAAATTAAGGCACAATTAGCCCAATATCTTCAAATGATGGAGGGCGATGTGCTGCTTAAAGTTAGCGCAGGATCGGATGATGTATCACGAGACATGCTGGCTTTAGTCGATGAATTGGCAACAATGTCATCCCATATTAAAGTGGAGCATGCCGAATTAAATAGAACACCTAGCTTTAGTGTCAACCGTGTCGGTGAAGACACTGGAGTGACTTTTGCGGGCATTCCTTTAGGACATGAATTCACTTCATTAGTCCTTGCCCTGCTCCAGGTCAGCGGCAGAGCGCCAAAAGTTGATCAGAAAGTCATTGACCAAATTAAAGCGATCAAGGACGAATATCGTTTTGAGACATATGTCAGCCTTAGCTGCCACAATTGCCCTGATGTAGTACAAGCCTTGAACGTGATGAGCACTTTGAATCCTGGCATTTCACATACCATGATTGATGGTGCAGCGTACAAGGAAGAAGTTGAAAGCAAGGATATCATGGCCGTACCAACGGTATTCCTGAATGGCGAGCCATTCGGAAGCGGACGTATGTCCCTTGAGGAGATTCTTGCAAAATTGGGTTCTGGTCCAGATGCTTCCGAATTGGCGGACAAAGATCCTTATGATGTCCTTGTTGTTGGCGGCGGACCAGCTGGTTCAAGTGCAGCCATCTATGCAGCGCGAAAAGGCATCCGTACAGGGATCGTTGCTGAGCGCTTCGGTGGCCAGGTAATGGATACTTTAGGCATCGAGAACTTCATCAGTGTCAAGCACACTGAAGGCCCTAAGCTTGTTGCCAGCCTTGAAGAGCATGTGAAAGAGTATGGCGTCGATATCATGAACCTTCAGCGTGCCACACGCCTGGAGAAAAAAGACCTTATCGAGCTGGAACTTGAAAATGGTGCAGTCCTGAAGAGTAAAACTGTCATCATTTCGACTGGTGCCCGCTGGCGCAATGTCAACGTACCAGGAGAAGCTGAATTCAAGAACAAAGGCGTTGCCTACTGCCCTCACTGTGATGGACCATTGTTCGAAGGAAAAGATGTAGCTGTCATCGGCGGAGGAAACTCTGGCGTTGAAGCAGCAATCGACCTTGCAGGTATCGTAAAGCATGTAACAGTGATCGAGTTCAATCCTGAACTCAAAGCTGATGCTGTTCTACAAGATCGCGTGCACAGCCTTCCAAACGTCACAGTAGTGACAAACGCACAAACAAGCGAAATTACCGGAACTGACAAAGTGAACGGTATTACGTACATTGACCGTGCATCAGGCGAAGAACACCATGTTGAATTACAAGGGGTATTCGTACAAATCGGTCTCGTACCAAACACAGAATGGCTCGGTGACACGCTTGAACGCACTCGCTTCGGTGAGATTGTCGTAGACAAGCAAGGTGCCACAGACCTGCCTGGCGTTTTCGCTGCTGGCGATTGCACGGACAGTGCATACAAACAAATCATCATTTCAATGGGATCAGGTGCAACCGCAGCATTAGGTGCGTTTGATTACTTGATTCGTAACTAATAGGAAGCCGCTTTACTGCCTGGATTGATGGCAGTGGAGCGGTTTTTTTGTGGGCTGACAGGTTTTCTTGACAGCTTTACGCTCGCCACCCGCAAACCTGTCAAGATAACGACGGATTCTTGACAACTTTACGCTCGCCACCCGCAAACCTGTCTAAATAACGAGGGTTTCTTGACAGCTTTACGCTCTCCATCTCCGAACCTGTCAAAATAACGAGGGTTTCTTGACAACTTTACGATCTTCACCCGCAAACCTGTCAAAATAACGAGGGTTTCTTGACAACTTTACGATCTTCACCCGCAAACCTGTCAAAATAACGACCGTTTCTTGACAGCTTTACTCTCTTCACCCGCAAACCTGTCAAGATTACGACGGATTCTTGACAGCTTTACTCTCTTCACCCGCAAACCTGTCAAGATAACGACGGATTCTTGACAGCTTTCCGCTCATCAACTGCAAACCTGTCAAAATAACGACGCTTTCTTGACAACTTTCCGCCCATCACCCACAAACCTGTCAAAATAACGAACGCATATCCCAATTATCCCCCCTCCCAGGCAAATGCCTGATTAATCTCTAACCAACAAAAAAACCTCCAATCCCACCCTGGATTGAAGGTTTTGATTTATTATCCATTTAAAATAAATCAGCTGTAAACTCGCTCTTTATCGCTCAATCCCAGCGTTTGTGCTGTGGATTCATGGATTTCATGGAATAGTTCGGGATTGGCCGCTAAAGATACTCCATACGAAGGGACCATTTCCTTAATTTTATCTTTCCATTCGAACATTTTTTCTGGGAAGCATTTTTCCAGCACTTCAAGCATGACGTTTACAGCAGTTGATGCTCCAGGGGATGCTCCCAGTAATGCAGCAACAGAGCCATCCGAAGCACTTACGACCTCTGTGCCGAATTGTAGTGTGCCTTTGCCGGAATCTGTGTCTTTGATGACTTGTACACGTTGTCCCGCGACTACGACTCCCCAGTCCTCGTTCTTGGCATTCGGAATGAATTCGCGCAGTTCTTCCATGCGCTTTTCATGGGAAAGCATCACTTGTTCAATCAGGTATTTCGTCAAAGCCATCTCCTTCATTCCTGCAGCAAGCATAGTCATGACGTTATTCGGTTTTACAGAAGCAATCAAATCCAAATTAGATCCTGTCTTAAGGAATTTAGGCGAGAAGCCTGCAAAAGGTCCAAACAGCAAGGACTTTTTGTTATCGATGAATCTTGTGTCCAGGTGCGGCACAGACATCGGTGGTGCTCCCACCTTCGCTTTTCCGTAAACCTTTGCGTGGTGCCGCTGGACAACTTCAGGGTTGTTGCAAACCAAGAATAAGCCGCTCACAGGGAATCCGCCAATCTGCTTTGATTCAGGAATGCCTGTTTTTTGCAGCAATGGCAGGCTTCCTCCACCGCCTCCGATGAAGACGAACTTGGTTTTATGGAGTTCCTCTTTGCCGCTATCAAGGTTTTTCACCTTGACTTCCCATGTCCCATCGCTGGCACGTTTGATATCTTTCACACTATGCTTATAGTTAATCTCGACATTCTGGCTCTCCAAATGCTCAAATAACATCCGCGTCAAGGCGCCAAAGTTAACATCTGTTCCCGAGTCAATTTTGGTTGCTGCAATCGGGTCATTAGATGTGCGGCCATCCATGACTAAAGGAATCCACTCCTTGAGCTTCTCTGGGTCCTCTGAGTACTCCATTCCCTCAAACATCGGAATAGCTGAAAGCGCTTTAAATCGATTTTTCAAGAAGGTAACATTTTTCTCGCCTTCTACCAGACTCATATGTGGCAGCGGCCTGATGAAATCCTGGGGATTGCGAATTAAATTGCTCTTTACAAGATAAGACCAAAATTGTCTTGAAAGCTGAAATTGTTCATTTACATTGATGGCCTTAGTTATATCGATCGATCCATCAGGTTTTTCAGGTGTATAGTTCAACTCACAAAGGGCTGCATGTCCAGTACCCGCGTTATTCCACTCATTGGAGCTCTCTTCACCTGCTGAAGGAAGTTTTTCGAAAACTTTGATTTCCCACTCTGGTGCTAACTCTTTCAGTAATGACCCCAACGTCGCACTCATGACTCCGGCACCAATTAAGATAACGTCTGTAGCTTTCTGTACGTTGCTCATTTTATCCTTCCTTGTCCCATATATTTGAGTAGGCGCGTCGGATTGGGACACACCTTCTGCCTTTGTTAAAACCGTAACATAATCTATTATAATGATTTGAGGATTAAAATTTCTACTATTTACTGATAATTATAAACTATTTTGCCACTGTAAAAAAGTGTGAAGTCTTCCCAACGGTTTTATTGGCAGCTAAAGCCCGATAAATCCCCGATTACACAAAGGGAATTTTAAGAGCCTATATTGAAATAACAGAACTATAGTTAGAGCTCCAAAAAGCATAAGGGTATAGATTACAGCGATTACTTGGTCAGGAAAAACATTTTGGTTTTATACAAAGAAAAGGCCGAACTTATATAAAATAGTTCAGCTAGTTTAATTTATCCTGTTTGAAAACAGAAATCATAAAATTGAATTGGTTTATTAAAACGGGTTTATGTATTCCATTATCTGCTCCCACTGCCCTTCCGTGAATTTCCCAGGAGATTGTCCGATTATATTAAAAGGACGGATTCGTAAGAGAACCGGCCTTTCTGCTATAGGTTGTAGTAAGATTAACTCCTCGTTCCTTTATCCCTGAATTTCAACATTAACTTAGTAAACCAATAAGCGGTGTACACAATCCCAATATCAATCAGAAAAATATAAAATTGATGCATGCCTCTCTCGATTTTCACCAAACCCATATACTTTTCGAAAGAAGCAAAGACAAAGGCAAAAACAGCGCTTAGCAACGCGGAATAAACATAAAAATTCTTATTATGATTCGTACAATATTGATATACAAGCAAAAAGCCCACTGGCAATGCAGAGGCTGTCATACTAAGGGCTGGAGGGAACCAGGGCGAGAGAAAATATGTATGTATAAAGTAACTGTAATTTGCAAGGACCTGTTCGACATAGGTCCACATGATATGAACCGTATAACCAAAGAAAAAAATCTCAAATAATCTTTTTCGATCGATTAAAAAATACAATAAAATCAATGGCAGCAGCAAAAAAGCCAAAACCATCCAGAACTGCCAGTTCCCCATATCGGAGTATTGATGCCAATATGAGGAGATTAACTTTGTCATCTCATCATTTTTTTCAGTTATTTGATTCCAATAATCCTGGTAACTCAATGAAATAACCCCCAAACCATACAGGCAATAGTCCTCTTTTAGTAAGTTTCCGCTAAAGATGGAGGTTATATACCAAGCGCTGACATAATTCGACGTAATCATAACGGACCCGGCAGGTATGATGATTATAAAAGCAATTGTCTCCATATAGCCTACTCCTTCTTCGCCTTAAAAATGGCAAAAAAAATTAAAGATACTGTTTTGACACAGTATCTCTTCTATAGTTTATATTCAATACTGTGGTTTTTCTCGAAACCATAGGGTCGCAATCCATTTCTCTCCAGCTATTAAAGGACGGGATCCATGCTTTGAGAGTAAATGGACTTGATTTGTTTCTTTACTAAAATTTTCAAAAACCAATAAGTTTCCCTGGATTGGGGTAATATCGAGAGAAAGAGCAGGAAAGAACGTTTCTCCTCCAGCATCCACACTATTTAAGTAAAGAAGTGCTGTATAGGTTCGTTGCCCACCTTTAAGTAAGTACTCTCTCCCAAGTTTGCCAGAGGATTTAAAAGTATCCAAATGCGTATTGAACTTACCACCAGGTTGATATCTGACAATTTGCAGCTTCTCCGCATAATTAAGTGGCTGCCCTACAATGGAAGCAATCCGCTCAGATATGTGCAGAACATTTTCGTTGATATTGTGATGTAACCAGGCATGTTCTGACTTCCGTGCACTTGAAAATGACTTTTTCGAGTCTCCGACAACAGCTGACGGTTTTAGTTTTCCTTTGGCTAAGTCTATCAGTTCTTTACAATCTTCCTCGTTTACCACATTTTCATAATAAGCTATAAAGGGGCTTTTATCATGGTACATAATAGTCGGCTCCTTCATTAAATTCACCTCCATTGTAATTAATCTATTCTTTAAATTATGTAGTGGAAGTGTTTAATGTGAATAACTTAATGAACCATCCCTATAACTCAATAAAAAGAGAGCAGTACAATTACTACTCTCTTGTCCAGTAACGATATTCATACCCACATTGCTGACCGAATCAATATCTAATATCCATTTACAAAGTCGGTGATTGTTTCTATTTCATCTTCTGTAAGTTCCCTTTTCACATGCTTTTTGTATTCTTCAATGATTTTTTGCTGATCACCAAGGCAATTATCTGTATATTGGGCAATGGTTCTTAGCTTAGCTGCTTCCTTATTAAATTCATCTTTCGAAATCGCCCTTTGATGTGAAAGTATATATGTTTCTGCATCAAAAGCTTCTAATTCATTCAACAGCCGCAGCGTTTCATTGATTGTGTAGTTTTGTTTTTCGGAAAAAATATCTGGATAAATACAATCACCAAGAAAGAGAATTTTTTCTTCTTTAACATACACGATCACAGAATCTGAAGCGTGATCTCCTCCAACGTGCTGCACGACGCAAGTTACACCGCCAAGGTCGATTTCAACGCGTTTTTCAAACGTTAAATCCGGCAAGACAATGGTGATATCCCTGTGATCTGGGAATTCCTCCTTGATTGCTTTCGCACAAAATTCAATTTCCGATCCTTCCCTAACTCGTGCATCTAATGCTTCATCTGACCATGAAAGCGGGATTAGCTTCTCCATTTCTTGTTTCGTTTCTTTGGAAGCAATAGAAACTATTTTAGGGAATGCTGAAAGCCCAAAAATATGATCCCAATGCCAGTGAGTAAGAACGACCATATCAGGATCAGGGATTCCCCTTTTTAAAAGTTCTTCCAGAAAATAATTTGCATGGTCCTCCGAGTTGCCTGCATCAATCATTAAGGTCTTTTTCTTGCCCACAACCATCCCTAAAATTGGCCGGTCGGTCAGCGAAACTGGAGTGATATACCAAAAACTATTGCCTATCTTGTTTATTGAATGCATATAGGATTCCTACCTTCTTTATTTTATATTTAGTGAATTTTCCCTAGCCCATTTGTGACATTCAGCAACTACACTTTTTTTTAAAATAAAACTCCAATCCTTTATGGTATAGTTCACTGCAATCTACTACATGAGGTTATATAATTTAAAACTCATCCCATTTTCTATAATACATAAATGTTAAGCAAATACTAAATGCAACTTGTTTTTCATGGAGTGATTTGAATGTCACATAAAATGAATAGTTCTTCGATTCATTTTTTCTTGTTATTGGTTGTTTTACTTGTACTTATTTGGTCCCTGATTAAACCGGAAGAAGGATATATGGTTTTGTTGGTGGAGGTTTTACCTTCAATATTGGCAATACTGTTTTTAGTATTAACATATAATCAGTTTCGCCTCACCACTGTTTCCTATGTCATCATTACCTTTCTTGTCATTTTGACGTTTGTAGGGGGGCATTATTCTTATTCAAAAGTTCCACTCTTTACATGGATCAAAGATTATTTTGATTTACAGAGAAACCACTACGATCGGTTTGGTCATTTTCTTAAGGGGTCTATTGTGATAGTGATAATAGAGATATTATTAAGGAAAACGGCTTTATCGAAAAGTAAAACCACAAATTTTATTGCTTTATGTATAACCCTAGCAATCGGGGCTTTCTACGAAATCATTGAGTGGGCAAGTGCAAAAATAGGGAAAGAAGGGAAAGTCACAAAAGATTTTTTAGGGATGCAGGGAGACATATGGGATGCCCAGTGGGATATGGCACTTTTACTTGTAGGTTCCATTCTTTCGCTATTTATTATAAAAATCCTTTATAAAGAATTAGAAAGATCCAGATAATGGGTTGATATCTATTTAAAATAACCCAGGTACAACATTTGAGCAACAAGATAGATGGCCAAATAAGCCGAGTTATTATTCATAACTTGGCTTATTTGGCATTGTTATCTAAAACCCCAACTACTTATGGTACGTTCACCGTAACGTATCTAAATGAGGTTTCACCGGAAAATAACACTGACGTATAAATTACTAGTAAAGATCAAAATCCACTGCCTTTTCGCTCTTAATAAAGTTGACTTCTAACTCCTCTTCTAGAGATAACAATAACAAATCCACCTGAATAGGGGAAATACCGTTAAGATAATTTACAATTTCATTTTTTAAATTTAATACACTTTTTATACTTATCAAATGCTGGTTATATACCATTAATAAATCAATATCTCGAGGATTCTCTTTATGTAAAATAGAACCAAATAAATAAAAATTAATTTCATATTCTTTGATACAAGCAATTAGCTGTTTATTTTCATTCATCCTTTGCTGAAGGCAGGTAATTAATATAGGATTCCCCATTGTAGAATACAGCCCCCATAAGTTCATTAAATGTAAAGATAGCTACACCGTAATCTTTTGCTAACTCCTTTGCTTTAGAAGCATACTGATTCCACAAACTTATTACTAAAATTGTATTAATTTTAGGGTTATTTTCTATTATTTCTAATGCCGCGCCTTCTCCCAATACATAGGCATCAATTAAGTAGATATTGAGATTACTAAAAGTACCCGTTCTTTCAACCTCTAAAATATGGTAATCTAATCTTGTTACTTTTGTTACAGTAGGTTTTGACTCCAGTCGCTTAACTAAAAAATCTACGCCGTTTGCTAACGGTTTCTTTAATCCCTCACCATAGTACAGTTCTCCCATTTCTATACATCTCCTAACTTAGGATATCATTCATTTTAATTGGAAATTGTGGATAATCTGCAATTCTTTCCTCTCTAACTTGATTATCCTTAAATCCTTTAGCATGAATTTTAAACTGGATTAAAGTTTCTCTTTCTTCTTCATTTAATATATTAATATTTTCCTCTAATAACTTAATTATCTGGTCATTATTAGGAACAATCATCTCTTGAGCCAATTTTCTCCAAGCTTCATGTTTTTGCGTTGTCATGTCAGACTTGTTTGCCTCTGTTGGTCCATACATTTTAAATACGGTAGCATTTTCAAATAATATATCTTTGATTTCCTTTCTTAACTCAGCTCTAGTCTTTGGCATATTTTCATTTTGTGGCAGTTGATAATAATTGTTTGTAGTAGTTGTAAAGGTAGAGCGGCTTCCTCCACTATTTACAGTACTTTTTTCAAAGTGAGAATCTTGCATATTAATTTGGATATCTTGTCTTTGTTGAATCCTATTTAATATTTCAAGTAATTGAGAATCATCATCTATAGCAGCTTCTAAAAACTTTGAGCTTTTTTTGTAGCTTTCAGGAATTTCGTTCACCTTATCAACAATTATTTCTAAATCATTATCATTAATTAGCCATCCTCTTAGTTTTTCCTTTAAAAATTCAACTGTTATCTTTCCCGTAGATTTAATCCCATCCCAAGCTAATCCAGACAAAATAGTTGATGTCAAAAAGTCCATAAATTATCACCTCAAAATTATAAAATTTTATATATTTATAATGGAAATTATCCATAAAAAACCTTACTTAATTAATCTATCAAAATATTCCATAAAAAAACAGTCTAACTGAAATGAAAGTTAGACTGTTTCATTTGATAATAAAAAACCTCATTTATTTATGATAAGGTTCTCCGTTATTCTCCGTTACTAATCAAAATGAGGTATTTATAAAAAAAATCCTCCCAAGCAATACTATTTATTTTTAAGAGTTAGGTGTTAGACATATGTCACAACTCCCAACTGTTCGAATTATAAGATAAGGTGATAAACTTCCTTTTGTTGTTTCACACGGTCGAACAATTGTTATTGACACCTCAGATGTTTATATTTTAATAGATCGAATAGGATCTGAAAAAAAATAATAAACCGAATATCTTCGTTCCATTACTGGAATTCTTTTTTTCTGAAGTAAGTGACGATAATCCTATAAAATTCTACATTTCAGGGATAAAGGTAAATTTCCGGTTTTGATATTATCTAAATTACTGACTTCCGTATTAAGACTTATTATTATGCAAAAAAACTCCAATACCTATTAAATAATAAGTTTCTTTTAATAAACTAGCTTTTTATGTGAATGATTGCTATAAAACATGTTACAAACATTGCATTATCTTCACATAAACTCACCTACTTGTGATATAGTTTCACGGTACCAATTATAACTATTGTTTTAATTAAGTGGAGAAAAATCACTAGTAAGTTTAGAAGCTGAAGGTTTGTTATTCGTTGCATCCACACTAACAATCATTATATTAAGATTATACTTTTGATTGATTATATCAACCTCTCTTTCCAAACCCTTCAATTTTTTAAATTCTGTTTTTTCAAATACAATTACCATAAATACTGCATCTTTTATTTCCTCAGCCAGTAAATATTTTACCAGTTGCAAGGTTAACCCTTGTCTTAATTTAGGATTAGATGCCAACTTTACCTCGATTAAGATTCTTTCATTTACTCCTCTTGAAAGTTTAAAATCTATTGGACCTCTCCCAATATTCGCTTCTGGTGAAACGTCTACGTTATTTGTTTGGAAATATAAGTAACTAGTTGCCATAAAAAGTAGCTGCACTGCTTTTTCATCTCTTGGCTCATAATTTTTATACCAAAGAAGTTTATAAATACCGTGATTTACAATTGAATGGACAAAATTATCAATTCCTTTTTTAACGACGTTCAAAAAGTCATCCTTTATAGTTACCTCATAAATTTCATCTTTTAATTCTTTTAAGCTTAAAAGAGATTTATATTCTTCTTCAATATCAGGTGGCATTAAATCCACGTAATCTGCTAATACAATACCAAACTGAGATTCAAATTTTTTTGTTGGCATATTTTTAAAAATTGATAAATAAAGGGGGACATCTAAAAAGTCATGATCTTGAAAGCAATTCTCGAAATAAAAATAAAACTCATTCAAATCCCCCATCACCCAATCAGGATTCTCCTCGTCTATATCTGGATTCTCCTCTCTTATCTTAGGTTCAATGTCATAGAAAAATAGACTTTCCCCATTATTATGGGCACGATAATCATCATCAATCTCACTAGCTATATTGATAATTGAATATAAAGCGTATTCATGTAAAGGAGTAAGTGTATGAACGAAATAATCTTTACTCCATAAATATAAATCTTTTGTAGCTTGTCTACACTGTTTTTCTTTGGTCCTATAGATTACCTCAGGGAAAATATCAGAAAAATCATCGTCATTAAATTCAAAATAATTCTCAATAAAATCATTTAGCTTTTCATTAGCATAACGTAATAAATCTTCAGTTAAATTAGCATAAATTTTTATCACAATTTGCTCCCCTTTGAAGACTACAAAGCACTAATAGTCATAATTCATCTTTTATCTTATCTCTAATAAAATAGGTAAACAACTATTATAAGTATTAATTTCATCTATACTTTCTTCATGAATTAAAAAGATTGTTAAATATTGATTTACTTATGAAATGATTGTTCATGACTCCGTGACTCGTATAAGGGCGATTTTAATCAAAACACTATTTTTAATTTAAACGCGAGTATAATATTAAGGGAAAATTTTTATAAGCCATTCTATATATTATTTGCTTCCTAAAAGGAAAGCCTATTCAAGAATATCTAGTCTTGAATAGGCTCGTTATATCTTTTCAAAAACCTCATTTATTTATGGTACGGTTCACCCCGATTAATCCGAAATGCCCGATAAATCTGTTCCACTAATATCAGCCTCATCAGCTGGTGTGGAAAGGTCATTTTTGAAAAAGATAACTGTTCATCCGCCCTTTTCAACACTTCATCGCTCAGTCCCAGAGACCCGCCGATAACAAAGGCGATTTTACTTTTCCCATAGGTGGCGAGTTTGTCCAGGCTGTCTGCAAGTTCTTCGGAGGATTTCAGCTTGCCGTTAATGGCCAGGGCGATGACATAGGTATCCTGGCCAATTTTAGAGAGGATTCGCTCTCCTTCTTTTTGTTTGACCTGGACCATTTCGTTATCACTTAATTCCTCCGGTGCTTTTTCATCTGGTACTTCGAAAACTTCTACTTTTGCGTAGCTTCCGAGTCGTTTAAGATATTCTTCTATTCCCTGTTTGAAGTATTTTTCTTTCAATTTGCCAACCGTCACGATTGAGATATTCACAGGCATCCCCACTTTACAAACAGATTACAAACAGTTCACAAACAATCTATCCACAATAGTTATCCACATATTCACATCGATATCCACATTTAGTAGGCGATCATTCGTTCGCCACAATATATACAGCAGGTTGTCCACAGTATCCACAGACAAACCCTGACTTATCAACAGCCTCTATCTTCGTTAATTGAGGCGCAACTTCAAACTCATCAACTGCCTCATCCAGTGCCAACTCTACATGTTCAGCGCAGCAATACTTCATTTTTCTCTTCCTTTCAGCTTCTTTTAATAAGATTATCATTTGCTTAAATTCATTATTAAATTTATCCACAAGGACCATTTTAACACAAAAAACAGGAAGCTTTCTGCCTCCTGTTTTTATTGACAACGACTATAAAGTTTCTCCACCCAGCTTCATTGTTGTTTCTTGCAGCTGGCCATTTCGGTAGTACTTGACCTGCATATCGTCGCCGACCTTCTTTTTGTTATACAGATGCTTTCGCAAATCGACGACATCACGAATATCTTCGCCGTCCATTTCGACAATGACATCATATTCCTTCAGGCCAGCCTTGTCTGCCGGGAAATTCGGCTCAACGCCTCTGATTGCAACACCATAATTCACTTCCTTAGGAAGCTTCAATGTATTCTGTTGATGATAGGACGAAATCTCATTAACAGAAGCCAATTCGACGCCCATGAATGGTCTTTTCACTTCACCGGTCTTCTCAAGGTCATCAATGATGGGAGCTGCGTAATTGATAGGAATCGATAATCCGATTCCTTCTACGGCACTCTGGGCAATTTTCATCGAGTTGATGCCAATGACCTGTCCCTCGATATTGATCAAGGCTCCTCCACTATTGCCAGGATTTATGGCTGCATCTGTCTGAAGCACTTCAGCCTGCCAGTCAGGTGTCCCGTCCTGGTTGACGTCGACCGGAATGGCCCGCTCCAGGCCTGAGATAATTCCCTGAGTAACGGATCCTGAAAAAGTAAGGCCCAGCGGATTTCCGATGGCGATGACGGGTTCACCAGGCTTCAGCTTCTCAGAATTCCCAAACTCAGCTACGACCTTTATTTGTTCCGCAGGCACTTCCAACACCGCCAGATCCGTCCAGATATCGCTTCCTAAAAGTTTGGCTGGGATTTTTGTCCCGTCGCTAAGGCTGACCTCAAGCTCAGAAGCCTCTGCTACTACATGGTGATTCGTGACAATATAGGCTTTGTCTCCTGCCTTTTTATAAACCACGCCGGACCCTGTTCCGCCTGCTTCCTGGGTTTGTCCCCAGAAGTTTGTGCTTTCCTGGATATTCGTGATGCCTACAACCGCATCTCCGGCCTTGTCGACAGCATCGGTAATCTGGGAATAAACATCAATCGAAACATTCTTTTTCGCAGTAATATCTTCTTTATCGTCTTCAGACTTCTGTTCATCTGTTACGGCTGATTGATTATTTAGTTGAATCTTATATGGCAGCACATCCAAGTTCGATAACAGGGGAATCGAGAAAATCACCAATAACGCCCCAATGACTGCGCCTGCCAGGCTGGCCCAGAAAAAGCCGCCTTTCCTGCCGTTTTGCGGTTTATACCTGCCTTGATAATCCTGATCATCGTAATAACCCAATGTCCACCAACCCTTTCATTGACCAATAGATACAATCATTTTTATACAAAATATTATACTACCTGTCATGATAATTTCTAAATCATAAGCCCTTTCAAGAATTGAAAAAGGAGTAAAGACGTTGTTCATGCCTTTACTCCTTTACCTATAAATCTATTTCCATAAACGCTTTAAATGGCTGTTAGAGGCGTCGGAGTCTTTGGATCCGTGTCAATCAAATCGAACTGTTCGCCTACAATGATTCCCTTGCCCTCCAACGTTTGCGCGACTGACATCCTTGCAAGGTCCTTCATATTGTTATCCTTGCTCAAATGGGCAAGATAAATCCGTTTGGTTTGATCTCCTGCGACTTCGCTCATTGCGACTGCAGCATCCTCATTGGAAACATGGCCATAATCGCTCAGGATCCGGCGCTTGACGCTCCATGGATACCTTCCCATCCGCAGCATCTGGACATCATGGTTGCTCTCGAACACGTAAGCATCAGCATTCGTGATGATTCCCTTCATCCTGTCACTGACATAGCCTGTATCGGTAATCAGCACCAATTTTTTTCCGTCATTATGGAACACATAGAACATCGGCTCTGCTGCGTCGTGTGAAACACCAAAAGATTCGATGTCCAATCCGCCGAATGATTTGACACTTTCCATGTCAAAAGAAAACTTCTGGTCCAGCGGGACTTCCCCAATCAATCCGTCCATCGCTTTCCACGTTTTTTCATTCGCATAGATTGGCAGTTTATACTTACGGGCAACGATTCCTATGCCTTTTATATGATCGCTATGTTCATGCGTCACTAATATTCCAGAGAGGTCTTTCATATCGCGGCCGATTTGCTTGAATAAAGCCTCCATCTGTTTGCCGCTCAATCCGGCATCTACTAAAAAGGATTGGCCCTCCGTCTCCACATAGATCGCATTTCCCGTACTCCCGCTGGCGAGAACACTAAAATGCAAACTCATATCTCTTCACTCCGTTTTATTTTCTCCGTCTGTCAACGGGATGACCCGACCTTCGAATGCATGTACAAACAGGTTTTCCTTGCCGTTGACTTCAATTCTCCACGTAGGTGTCACCACATGGGAAGCTGTCAGGGATACCAGCGTGGAATATCCCAGTTCAAAATCGGTAATTTTGCTTTTGGGCTTAAGCAAACCTTTTTTATAAAGGGTTTCCAGCGCTCTGAGCGGCGGCAGCAATTCCTCTGCATCCGACAGTTCATCAATGATTTCCAAATAGGTCTGCTTGTACGAAGTCACTTCAAGATCTTCATTAAAATAGAAAGTCAATTTGGCGTTGCTGTTATAATAAAACGTTTTTTGGTCATGCTCCTGATAATACGTAATCGTTCCGGCCTCATCATTTTTGCTCCAGAACTTATACTGCTCTCCGGCAAAAATATTCGCTTTTATAAAGGCAGACAGTTCAGCAGGCTGGAATTTGCTTGTCAATTTCAACGGCTTTTCGAGCTTGGCTTCAATTGATGTACCATCCCCGAGAGTGATGGACTGTCCCTTGACCTTCTCCGTTTCCACGGTAGTGAATACCTTTGCCCTTACACTAAGATATTGTTCTTTATTTTTCGCCTCAGGAAGTTCACCATAGCTGATATCATCATTCTTCAGTTTTTCCTCAAGCGGCGCTTCCCTCGGGATTTCATACTGTGCTGCATCTCTCGTATTCATGAACTGATATACAAGGTAAATATCGAGGACGAGGAACGTCAGAATAAAGATTGTCTTGATCCTACTCCAATCCATTATTCAATTCCTCCTCCCATATAAGCTGACGCCATTCCTGGTCGTACAGATAGAACCAGCCTGGCTCAAGCAGAATCACTGAATTCTCCGGCCCCTGCGTCATATAGTAACCCGGCATCATATTCTGCAGCAAAGAAGGTTTAAAATCTTTTTTTCGCTGAAGATAATCAAGTGCCTGATAACCGGATGGCAGTGTTTTCGTTACGACTTCCGGGTTTAAAGGGAGCTCCAGATGGAATCCAGGGCGTACATATCGGCTGATTTCCGATTGCCTCCACTGCTGGTAAATCTCCGACATGCCGATCTGATTGAACACAGGATATCCTTCCTTGCTGTACAGACGGAAAAGGACATTCTGGCTAAAATCGTCCTTATACACGTAACGGTACGATTCCGTCCAGCCGCCATGCTCGTTAACAAACTCAATGCTTTTCTGTAAAACATTGTTCGTACCGATGACCGAATCCCCACTCCGGACAGGATTCACATAGTTAATCATATTTGTTTGCGTATCCACAATCATTTTGCTGGCATCATCGGTATATTCCTCAATGCCATCCACCACGCTTCGCTGTACAAAGCTTGGATCCGTGAAAAGAGCTTCTTTGAACAGGTCTGAATCCAGAGGATTTTGATAATAAGTGTGCATGACCATCTCAACTTTTTCAGTTGGTAAATAGATCTTCTTGATATCAGATACCGTATAAAGGAAATACGGAGTCAGCCTTCTGGCAGACTCATAGAATTTGTCAGTAAAATCATTTATATAGGTCGGACTGACATTGCTGACATAGACTTCCTGGTTTTTTTGCGAATAAAAGTAGACAATTCCTTCCTGCTTTTGCTGTGTCTCGGAATTGATGATAATGCGGTCGAAATCAAATTTCGGGATATCCTTTTCGTTAATATTCAATACCCTTTTATAGAGTTCGATAGGCACCTCATCTGGAAAAATTATTTCGGTGTTGTCCCCCTGGACGATTTTCTCATTAAATTCAGTGACCCGTCCAGGATACTTTTCGACATCAAAATACTTCCACTTTGCAATAACACCAATAACCCCATCAATATAAGCATTATCCACAGAACCAAACTGCTTGCCTCCCACATGATAAATAACCTGATGTGGCTTGACTATTTTCTTCAGTTCCTTCTGAGTGGCTATATTCACTTCTTCTACCGTCCTTTGATTATTGACTAGCTCATAGGCCGGCTGATAAGTCCAGATATTCCATGTTAAAAAACCACTTAATGCTACGAGAAATGTTAAAATAACAGTTTTTATATTTTCATATGTCATGACCAATCATCCTCTGCACTCCGGTCATAAGGAAGAGTGAACTGAACGGTTGTTCCTTTCCCTTCCACACTGTCCGCCCATATCTTTCCTCCGTGGGCATTGACCATTTCCTTGGCAATCGCCAGTCCAAGACCGGTTCCGCCAAGTTTTCGTGTCCTGGCCTTATCGACTCGGTAGAAACGATCAAAAATCTTATCAAGATTATCCTTAGGAATGCCGACACCTTCATCTGAGATACTTGCGACAATCTGATCATCCAGTTCTTTTACCTTGAATGTAATCGTCCCGCCCTCTGGTGAGTATTTCATTGCATTGGAAATGATATTGTCCAGTACCTGGGTGATTTTGTCTTCGTCTATTTCTACGAAAATGGCTTCACTGGGTAATTCCCTTACAAAGGCTACATTTTGTTCCTTTGTCATTTCAAACCGATCAATGATTCGGTTAAAGAACACCGGAAAGTCCACCCACTCTTTTGAAAGACGGTAATCCACACTGTCCAGCTTGGAAAGCTGCAGCAAATCGTTAACCAGACGGATCATCCGCTCTGTTTCTCCTCTGGTGGTCTCCAGGAAGTTCGGGGCAATCTCCTCATCACGCCATGCACCATCAGCCAATGCCTCCAAATAACTGCGCATAGTTGTCAGCGGAGTCCGCAATTCATGGGATACATTCGCAACGAATTCCCGTCTTTCCATATCGATTTTTTCTTGTTCAGTAACATCATAAAGAACCGCAATCAATCCATTTACAAAGCCGCTTTCCTTCTGGATAACCGAAAAATTCGCACGAAGGATAAATGGTTTACGTTTCGTACTGTAATCAAGGATGATAGAGTCTTTTTCCTGAAGCAAATCTTCAAAGCTATAATTTTCATCCAATCCAAGTACGGAAACCAAAGGCTGTGAAAGCACTGTTTCACGTGAAACACCCAGCATTTGCTCAGCAGGATCATTGATCAGGATGATCCGCCCTTTGCGGTCCGTTGAAATGACGCCATCCGTCATATAGGAAATAACGGAGCTGAGCTTTCTTTTCTCGCCTTCCGTAGTGGCCTGAGCCTCCTGCAGCTTCTTCGTCAGATTGTTAAAAGTAATCGCGAGTTGACCAATTTCATCGTAGCCATAAACTTTAACCTTCCTGGAAAAATTACCGCGTGTCATCGCCAGTGCCTGCTTGCGCATATCGGATATCGGCCTGGTGATTGTTTGTGCCAGTAAGATTCCCAGAATAGCTGTGAAAATCAGAGCAATCGCCGTTCCGGTAGCAAGGATTTTATTGATATCATTCATCTGTTTAAAAATATTATCAATCCTCGCCACAAGGTAGACCGCACCAATTGCTTCACTGTTATGCATGATAGGTGTGGATAGTACCCAAACTCTCTTATTCGATTTTGGGTCCCACTGGATGACATCTTCATCTTCTTCAAAGATGATCGAACGCTTAATCTTGACATCAGGTGTTCTTTGGCCAACCAGCCCCTGATTGCTAGTGCTTGATGTTCCAAGTATTTTGAAACTGCTGCCGTCAATTACCCGGATTTCAGAAATATCATTGGTCTTATTATAATCACTTAATATTTGCCTAATTGCTTCCTCTTTCGTGGGATCTTCCTTCCCGCGTTCCTTGACCATTTCCTCCTGGAGATCATAGACCAGCAGGTCCACTCGGGATTTTACAGATTCCTGGTAATTGGTCATTAAGGTCGTCTCGAGCTTGCGGACAAAATAAACTCCGATGATCTGCATCGCCACGAGAATAAGCAGGACATATATAAGCACAAATTTAAGGTGTATGGAGCGAAAAAAACCGACTTTTTTCATCCCTGTTCTTACTCCTGCTCAGAGTTTCTTAAATAGTAGCCTACTCCTCGTCTTGTCACGATCCACGTTGGATGACTAGGATTATCTTCGATTTTTTCACGAAGACGTCTTACAGTAACGTCAACGGTACGAACGTCGCCATAATAATCATAACCCCAAACCGTTTGAAGAAGATGCTCCCTCGTCATGACTTGTCCAATATGCTTGGCAAGATAATGGAGCAGTTCGAATTCACGATGCGTCAATTCAATTGTTTCTCCTCGTTTGGAAACAACGTAAGCATCAGGATGGATCGTCAAAGAACCGACACTAATTTCATTTGATTCCTCTTGCTCATCCTCTTTGACTGCATTCGCCTGGTGGCGGCGAAGATTCGCTTTTACCCTTGCAATCAATTCTCTCGTGCTGAACGGCTTCGTGACATAATCATCCGCTCCAAGCTCAAGGCCGAGAACCTTATCGATCTCTGAATCCTTGGCCGTCAACATGATAATTGGCATCTCATACTTCTTGCGGACTTCGCGGCAGACTTCCATGCCATCGCGCAAAGGCAGCATGATATCAAGCAGGATCAAATCAGGCTGTACTTCCTCGACCATTTCAACTGCCTGATTTCCATCATATGCACAGTAAACATCGTAACCTTCCTTTTTTAAATTGAACTGCAGGATATCTGCAATTGGTTTCTCATCATCTACAACCAGAATTTTCTTCTCCATACCAATTCTCCTTTTAAAAACATATTATCATTCGTATATGAAAAATCTTCTCTTTTTTAAAAATGCTATCTTATCTATTTTACTGTAAAACAGAGAAAAACTGAATTTTTCTGTTATACAACTTCTATTCTTCTCTTCCCAATTGTACCAATCCTGCCCATAACATTAAAATAACTGGCTTATATCCGTACTATACCAAAGAGGGACCTGTAATAAAAAAAGTCTCTAGTTTGGCTAGAGACTTTTTTATGTTTCAATTTTATCTGCTTAATTTAGACAACGGGTCAATAATCCTGCCGTTTTGATAAACTTCAAAATGAAGATGGATACCAGTGGAGTTTCCGGTTCTTCCCATAACACCGATTTGTGAACCGCGAGCAACTGTCTGACCTACGTTTACAGAGATGGATGCAAGGTGAGCATACATAGTACGGTAGCCGTTATTGTGATCGACAATGATTTTATTGCCATATCCATCGCCCTTGTTACCAGCATATACTACGGTTCCGTTATCCGCTGCCTTGATTGTGTAATTACTCGGCCTAGCGATATCGATACCTTTGTGCATCCTGCTCCAGCGGTAACCCTGACGGCTTGAGATGTAACCGCCATTCGTGGGCCATGCAAATGTACCGTCTCCACGGGAAGGCATAACCTTGGTTCCTTTGACGATAACTTCCTTCACAGGCTCCTCAAGTACAGATTCTTTGATGACTTCCTTCTTGATTACCCTGCCATTTTGTTCAGTCAGTGAGTAGGTGATGCCCTTCATACCAACTTTGCCTTCCTGCTTCTTCTTAGTATCACCCTTAGGCATTGCAGGATCTTCAATGACTTCTTTTTCGAAAGCCACTTCTTCCTTAGCATATACTTGACGGTCGACAACCACTTCAACGAAAGGCTTTAAAACAGTTACATTCAGCTCTTGACCAGGCTTAAGGACGGAATTTTCATCCAACCCTTTATTTAATGAAAGCAACTGGGCAAGCTCCAGATTGTGGTCACTTGCAATGCTTCCCAATACATCTCCTTCTTTAACCCGATACTTCTGTTCTTCAAGAGTACCTTTTTTAAGTAGCTCTACAGCTTCCTTAACAGAAAGTATCTTCTCAGGAGCAACTTTTTCTTTTGATTGTGAAACTTCCTGGGTAAAACTAGCGTCTAATAAACGAGTTTCATTTTCTTTTACTTCGGGTAATGGTAGATTAGGAGAATTTTTTTTACTCTCCACTTCAGCCAACTCTTCTTTGGTAATGTATTCAAGCATTAAGGTTTTGAGTACTTCATCAGCTGCTTCCTGGTCTTTTAGATAAGCAACAGGTTTGTCACCAATCACTAAAGCTGAAGCATCTGCCTGGACATTAATCTGGCTCTTAAGTTCAGCCAATACTTCACTTGTATTGGAGTCTTTTGCAGAACTGAACACTTGCTCAGGAATATAAGATACATCTACCCCTAGATCGACATCCAGGTCCGCATAATCCTTCTTGGCAGCTGCTAACTCAGCTTCAACCAGTTTCTCCACTTGCGTTTTGTCTGCTACAGTTCCTGCAAATTTATCATTTACATATACGTAAAATACGGTCGTTGTTGTTAATTTAGATTCTGCCGCATGTGCCGCATTTCCCGCACCAAAAGACAATGCAGCTACAGTAACCGCAGCCATGATTGACTTTTTTATTGCTGGCTTCATCTCTTTAGATGTTTTGCCGGCAAGATTGGACAGCCTATGTTTTAAATTATTCATCCTGATCCTCCTACAACGGTCAAACACTATTAGTCTAGTTCTATATAACTATTATCTGATAATTGTACCTTTATACTTTACCATATAATGTCTCGCAGGGAAGATTAGTCTTCATTATGTAACAAAAATGTATAATAGCTGACATTTTATTACGTTTTTTGTCAGATAAATGCCATTTTGTATCGATCTATTTTCCTATCTTCCACGCGCAAAATAAGCCAAAAACCTAGTAATATCAGGGTATTCCCCTACTTTTGAATGAAAGTTTTTGAACCTTCTTGTTAAATCCAATACAAACATGTTAATAATAGGAAGATTACCGACTTTATTACAAAAGTATTACAAAAAAAAGAGAGCATGTCTTTAGACACGCTCCCTTTTTTAATGGCTCAGGACGGAATCGAACCGCCGACACAAGGATTTTCAGTCCTTTGCTCTACCGACTGAGCTACTGAGCCAAGATGATATTATGTTCCCTAAACTATGTGTTGATTAAGTCCTTTGCTCGAATGACCTTCCGGTCTTTCTCGCAGGTTGCCGCTGGAGCTTAGTCGAGGATGTGAGCAACCTGCTCTACCGACTGAGCTACTGAGCCATAATAATATTCAATTAAATATGTAATAAGGTGACCCCTACGGGATTCGAACCCGTGTTACCGCCGTGAAAGGGCGGTGTCTTAACCGCTTGACCAAGGGGCCATATAAAAATAGCAACCAAAATGATTGACCTGAAAAAGCAATGGTGAGCCATGAAGGACTCGAACCTTCGACCCTCTGATTAAAAGTCAGATGCTCTACCGACTGAGCTAATGGCTCGCTATATAATCATCTTACTCCCATAACTGGGTTGGAGGTGGAACCTGTGCTCAAAAGACCTTCGGTATTTCTCGCAGGTTGCCGCTGAAGCATTTTCAGTGAAGTTAGCAACCCTCTACCGACTGAGCTAATGGCTCCTATAAATGTTTATCATTTTTTGTCGAATTAGTGACAACGTTGTTTATATTACCATAGCAATTTGTCTTTTGTATATATTTTTTATAAACTTTTTTTACTTTTTTCTTTTATCCTGCAATTCCCCTTCGAATTCAGTAGTAATTCTTCTGAATTTGAATATTTCTTGCTCGAAAATTACATAGTTACTGGCTAATTCCGCGAACATATGGACTATTCCCGCGAGTCAGACTGGCATTCCCGCGGAATCACACATTAATTCCGTGAATTCAACCCATAATTCCGCGACTTGGAAAACGGCTGGAAAACCGGCCGCAACAATAAAATAAGCCCCCGATCTCCATGATCAGGGGCTTATTTTTAGCTAAATTATGATCTCCAAGGGCTGCGCACGACGTTTGTCTGGGTGCGGTCTGGACCGACTGAGAAAATAGATAATGGAATACCTGTCAGCTGTGAAATGCGTTCGAGATAGTGTCTTGCATTTTCCGGCAGTTCATCGAGTGACTTCACGCCTGTGATGTCTTCGGTCCAGCCTGGCAGTTCTTCGTAGACTGGTTCGCATTCAGCGAGTGCCTTCAGGCTTGCAGGGAACTCTTCGATCAATTCACCTTTATAGCGATAGGCCACACAAATTTTAAGCGTTTCAATCCCAGTCAGAACATCGATGGAATTCAAGGATAGGTCCGTGATTCCGCTGACTCGGCGGGCATGGCGGACGACGACGCTGTCGAACCAGCCAACGCGGCGCGGGCGGCCTGTCGTTGTCCCGTACTCGCGGCCTACTTCACGAATCTGGTTTCCAATTTCATTGTCCAGTTCAGTTGGGAACGGACCATCACCTACGCGAGTCGTATAGGCTTTGGAAACACCTACAATATGAGTGATTTTCGTTGGCCCTACTCCAGACCCGATTGTCACTCCGCCAGCAACTGGATTGGAAGAGGTAACAAAGGGATATGTACCCTGGTCGATATCAAGCATTACTCCCTGTGCGCCTTCAAACAGCACTCGGCGGCCTTCGTCCAATGCATCATTTAAAACGACGGAAGTGTCAACAACATAATGCTTAATTTGCTGGCCATATTCATAATACTCATCCAGAATGTCCTCAATCTTGAATCCTTCTGTCTCATAAATGCGTTCAAGGAGGCGATTTTTTTCTTCAAGGTTGCGGGTAAGCTTTTCTTCAAATACTTCACGATCCAGCAAGTCAGCAATCCTGATTCCTATACGGGCAGCCTTGTCCATGTACGCTGGGCCGATCCCCTTTTTTGTCGTGCCAATCTTATTGGCACCCTTGCTTGCTTCTTCCACTTCATCAAGCTTCAGATGATATGGCAGGATAACATGGGCGCGGTTGCTGATTCGAAGATTGTCAGTGGAGACGTCCTTATCGTGAAGATAGGCAAGTTCCTTTACAAGTGCTTTTGGATCGACAACCATTCCGTTTCCGATGACGCTGATTTTCTCTTTATAAAAAATTCCTGATGGAATCAAATGCAGTTTATATGTTTCACCATTGAACTTGATTGTATGGCCTGCGTTGTTTCCCCCCTGATAACGGGCAATCACTTCGGCATTTTCTGAAAGGAAATCTGTGATTTTTCCCTTTCCTTCGTCTCCCCATTGTGTTCCAACTACTACTACGGATGACATATAAAAAGCACCTCCAAAGGTAATACGGTTATTTTTCCGTTTGAAACATATAAAGTTTACCAGTAATCATGGGGGTAAGTCAATAAAACACGAACATTAAATTTATATAACAATTCTTTCGTTCGTAAAATTAACTTGAATAATTGATTAAAGATAAAAAAAAGAGAATTAACCAAACTGGTCAATTCTCATTATGCCCCGGGTGGAGCGTACGATTCGTCATATCGGTTTTCAATGTTGACGAATTTATTGTATTCTTTTACAAAGGCTAGCTTCACGGTTCCTGTCGGGCCGTTACGCTGCTTGGCAATGATGATTTCGATGATATTCTTGTCTTCGGATTCCTTATCATAGTAATCATCACGATACAGGAACGCAACGATATCGGCATCCTGCTCGATTGATCCGGATTCACGGATATCGGACATCATCGGACGCTTGTCCTGACGTTGTTCCACGCCACGGGACAGCTGCGACAAGGCGATGACTGGAACCTGCAGTTCACGTGCCAGCTGCTTGAGGGAACGTGAGATTTCCGATACTTCCTGCTGGCGGTTTTCGCCAGCACGGCCGCTTCCAAGGATCAGCTGCAAGTAGTCGATCATGATCATGCCAAGACCTTGTTCCTGCTTTAGACGGCGGCATTTGGAACGGATATCAGTAATCCTGACACCCGGGGTATCATCAATGAAAATCCCTGCATTGGACAGGCTGCCCATTGCCATCGTCAGCTTGCCCCAGTCTTCATCATTTAGGGATCCAGTACGCAGTCTCTGGGCATCAATATTTCCCTCAGCACAGAGTACACGCATGACAAGCTGTTCCGCACCCATCTCCAAACTGAAAATCGCGACATTCTCCCCTGTCTTTTTCGCAACATTCTGGGCGATGTTCAGGGCGAACGCTGTTTTACCAACAGAAGGACGGGCACCCACGATGATCAGGTCATTCCGCTGGAAACCGGCGGTCATACGGTCAAGCTCAGCAAAACCAGTTTCCAGCCCGGTGATATCCCCTTTACGGTTATGCATTTCCTCGATATTATCATAAGTCCGGACAAGGACATCTTTTATATTGTGGAACGCCCCGCCGCCTTTGCGCTGGGCAACCTCCATGATGTTCTTTTCTGCCTCGGCCAGCAATGCTTCAACTTCATCTTCACGCATATAGCCATCTTCAGCAATGCCTGAAGCAGTGCGGATCAGCCTTCTCAGCAGCGATTTTTCTTCTACGATTCTAGCATAATACTCTATGTTTGCTGCAGTCGGCACGGACGCAGCCAATTCACTTAGATAGCTGACCCCTCCAACATCCTCAATCAGCTTGGAAGATGCCAGGTTCTCCGTGACAGTCACGAGGTCAATTGCTTTCCCTTTATCATTCAAATCCAGCATGACGCTGAATATTTTCTGGTGTGCCACACGATAAAAATCATCTGGTAACAGGATTTCTGAAGCAAGAGTTAAAGCTGATGGCTCTAAAAAAATTGCACCAAGTACGGCTTGTTCCGCTTCCATATTTTGCGGCGGAAGTCGATCCGCGAATAATTCACTCATCTGCCAGCCCCCTTACACAATTACTGTAATTGAAAAAAAGTGATCAGCTGAACCGATCACCTATTTCTGTAACTATATTATTTTATCATGTTTAAGACTATATGGAACTGTAAATTATTTTCCTTCTTTTACATGGACATTCAATGTTGCCTGAACTTCTTTATGAAGCTTTACAGGAACTTTTGTGTATCCTAGTGTGCGGATAGCATCCTGCATTTCGATTTTGCGCTTATCAAGCTTGATTTTATGCGCTTTTTGCAGTTCATCAGCAATCTGCTTGCTTGTGATTGAACCGAAAAGACGGCCGTCCTCACCGGACTTTGCAGATAATTCAACTGTTACTTTTTCCAGCTTTTCCTTCAATGCCTTCGCATCCTCAAGCTCCTGCTGGGCCATTTTCTCTTCTTTCTTCTGCTGTGCGCTCAGGGAACTCATTGCGGCCTGATTGGCTTCTACAGCAAGCCCCTGCTTGATCAGGAAGTTATGAGCATAGCCGTCTGCCACATTTTTGATTTCGCCTTTTTTGCCTTTTCCTTTAACGTCCTTCAAAAAGATTACTTTCATTCTTTTTGTCCCCCTTCTAAATAATCATCTATCGCATTTTGTAAAAGTGTTTCTGCCTCGTCCGTTGAAAGATCATACATTTGTGTTGCTGCATTGGTCAAATGCCCGCCGCCCTCGAGATTTTCCATGATGACCTGGACATTGACTTCACCTAATGATCTTGCGCTGATGCCAATCGTGGCTTCGGCTCTGCGGGATATAACAAATGACGCCTGTACACCATCCATCGTCAAAAGGGTGTCTGCTGCCTGTGCAATCAGGACATGGTCACAATAAATATCATCCGATCCTTTTGCAATGACAATGCCGTCACGGTAAAAATAAACATTTTCAATGATTCTTGCTCTTTTAATATAGGTATTAATATCTTCTTTTAAGAACTTCTGGACCAGAACAGTATCCGCCCCATGGCTTCGGAGGTAGGAAGCAGCATCGAATGTCCGTGCACCAGTCCTTAAAGTAAAGCTTTTTGTATCGACGATAATCCCTGCCAGTAAAGCAGTGGCCTCAAGCATCTGGATTCTTCCATTTTTCGGCTGGTATTCAAGCAATTCCGTAACGAGCTCTGCCGTCGAGGAAGCATAGGGCTCCATGTAGACAAGCAGCGGATTTTTGATAAACTCCTCGCCCCTGCGATGGTGGTCGATGACGATGACATTCTCAATCTTGTTCAATAGCTTTTCATCGATCACCAGTGACGGCTTATGCGTATCGACGACGACCAGCAAAGTGTCATCTGAGGCGATTTCATACGCCTGTTCCGGTGTGATGAAACGGGAGTAGAGATCTTCGTTTTGTTTAATCTCATCCATCAGGCGCTGTACACCTGTATCAATCTCGTTTTTATTATAGATAATGAACCCTTCACGCTTGTTCAGTTGGGCAACTTTAAGGATTCCGATTGCCGAACCGATCGCGTCCATATCCGGGTTCTTATGGCCCATGATCAAGACCTTGTCACTCTCGATGACGAGTTCCTTCAGTGCGTGGGAAATGACTCGTGCCCTTACCCTTGTACGCTTTTCAACAGGATTGGTCTTGCCTCCATAAAACTTCACTTTTCCATTAGGCTGCTTGATTGCCACCTGGTCACCGCCACGCCCCAAAGCAAGGTCCAAACTGGATTGTGCCTGTGTACCTAGCTCAGGAAGAGAAGAATATCCAGTGCCAACCCCAATACTTAAAGTTAAAGGAACGTTTTGCTTTGATGTCGTCTCCCTTACCTCATCAAGGATGGTGAATTTGCCTTTTTCCAGCAGCCGGAGGATATGCTCATTGAATACCGCGATAAAGCGCTCTGATGATACCCTTTTTAGGAAAACCCCATTATTGGTCGCCCATTTATTCAAAATCGAGGTCACCAAACTGTTCAGACTGCTTTTTGTCTGATCATCCATCCCCTGGGTCACTTCTTCATAATTATCAAGATAAATGATCGAGATGACTGTCCGTTCATCATGATACATTTTTTCAATTTCGGTCTGCTCGGTCACATCGAAAAAGTAGAGCAACCGCTCCTCAGGTTTATGGATGATCCTGAATTTGCGATCGTGAAGAGTGATGATTTCCGTTTCGACCTCTTGCTTGATCAATGGAATGACGGCATCGGCTACATCATACAGTGACTTTCCGACAAGCGAGTCTTCATTGAAACAGGAGGCAATGAAAGGGTTCGTCCACTCAATATAATAGTCATCATTGATTAGCATGATCCCGATCGGCATTTCCATCAAAGCCTCTTCGCCGACCTTTTTCACGCGGTAAGAAAGGGTGGAAATATACTCTTCCGTTTCTTCCTTTATTTTATGATTCACTTGAAAAATCAAATATACCAACAGGCCAGTGAGAATGAACCCTGCAGCCCCTATAATCCAGTTATAGAAAGACAGAAATCCAATTAGCACCAGTGTTACGGCCATCAATCCATACAATGGATAACGTATTTGCCGCCTCTCTAAATAAGAAGGCATGTGCTCAGCTCCTAAAGCGTTAGTTTCTGATTACTTCTTCTCTCCTAGACGTTTTCTTAAATCAAATCCTAAATCAATTATACCTAATATCCTCACAATATAAAGAACAAATGGCAGGAGGAACATCAGGACTATCACGATAATGGGGACAGCTTTCGTGTACCCTTTTATATGCGTGAAATAAAAAACGAACGCGATACCTTGAAGAACCATCAGCATTTGCAGGATGAACGAAAGATTGGATATCACCCAGAACCAATACGTCCCTTGTTCAGGCTGCATGACCAATGCAACGATCATCGTGATCAGATAGTACCATAGAATGCTTTTTGGAAGATTCAATTCCCTGAACGGACGCCATACAGGCACCTTGATGCCAAACCGTTTCATGAACGGAAATGAAGCAAGCTGAAGCAGGAACACAATTAAAAAGGAAGACATCACGAACATGCTTGGCACAAGTACTTCAATCATATCGACCATTGTTTCAAATTGTTTGATAAGCTTCTCATCAGGTGTCTGGCCCATTTGTTCAAGCATATTGATTGCCTGATCAACAGAGGAACGGAATACCGTCACCATTTCATCAATGAAATTGATGTTAAATAAAACGATCGACAAAGCATATTGTGCCACTAAATTCACTAGAAACACGACGGAACCGGCGATATAAACAGCAAACCTGCTTTTCCCTTCCCTCACCATATACCCCATGACTGCTCCTGTCGTTCCAAAAGCTAGAGCCAGTGGCATCGCCAGGAACGAACCAAGAATCATCGATAGCAAAACAGCCGCGAGTGTAAAGACAGCGGTGCTTTTCCAGTCATGCTTAGCCCCGAACATCAGGAACGGCAAGGAAAGAAAGAAATTCACGACCATTCCCAATCCGGGAATATACAAAGTAATTAACAACAAAACAGCAAAAATCGCCAACAGGATGGCACCCTCTGTCAGCTTGTATGTATTTTTCATATTTCACCTCATCTAAAAGCGTAAGCGCCTTGGATAGCCCTGACAAGCGTTCAAAGCGTATGCATCCTGATTATGCCCGACATCATTTCCAGATTGAAGACTTCCGGGCATGGCCACATCTAAAATAACCGATAAGAACTATTTTATCCTGTAAATTACGGACAAGCAACCAAAGCGGTATTATAGCTGGAAGAAAGGCAAAAGTAATATAAAAGGCAGCGGGAAGCCCCGCTGCCTTTTAAAACCGATCATTATTCGCCTGAAACGTATGGCAGTAATGCCATTTGACGAGAACGTTTGATTGCAACTGTCAATTTACGCTGATATTTAGCGCTAGTTCCAGTTACACGGCGTGGTAAAATTTTACCGCGCTCAGAGATGAATTTCTTAAGAAGATCAACATCTTTATAATCAATTTTAGTGATTCCGTTTGCTGTGAAGTAGCAAACTTTACGGCGTTTTGCACGTCCGCCTCTGCGTCCACCCATTGCCATGGTCATTTCCCTCCTTGTGTATTATATTTCATGTCCGAGTTATATTAGAATGGAAGATCATCATCTGAAATGTCGATCTGGCCGCCACCTGCAAATGGATCTTCATCTACTTTTGTATAACCTTGGTTCTGGCGTTGATTCTGATTCCCAAACGGGGAACCTTGATCATTTTGACGGGAATAACCGCTATCCCCTCTGTCTGAAGACTGTCCTTTTGGCTCAAGGAACTGAACACTCTCAGCAAGAACTTCTGTAACGTATACACGCTTACCATCTTGTCCTTCATAGCTGCGAGTCTGGACACGTCCGTCTACACCTGCAAGGCTGCCTTTCTTCAAGAAATTAGCAACGTTTTCAGCTGGACGGCGCCATACCACACAGTTAATGAAGTCTGCTTCTCTTTCCCCCTGCTGGTTGGTAAATGAACGATTTACCGCAAGCGTGAAAGTAGCAACTGCAACTCCATTAGGTGTGAAACGTAATTCAGGATCCTTGGTCAAACGGCCGACAAGAACGACACGATTCATCATCAGAATCAACTCCTTCCCCCCAGCATGGATGTTCCATGTGAAACACCTTCCGCTGAAAGTTTCTATTTATATCATTTATTATTCTTCTTCTTTAATTACGATGTGGCGAAGGATATCTTCGTTGATCTTAGCAAGACGAGAGAATTCCTCAACTGCTGCCGGAGTAGCGTTTACCTTAACAAGCTGGTAGTAGCCATCACGGAAATCATTGATTTCATAAGCTAGGCGGCGTTTGCCCCATTCCTTAGCTTCTGCAACTTCCGCACCGTTGTCTGTAAGGATTGTGCTGAAACGCTCAGTAAGAGCCTTTTTAGCTTCCTCTTCAATGTTTGGGCGGATGATGTACATAATTTCGTACTTTCTCATCACTGTCACCTCCTTTTGGTCTAAACGGCCCCATTACAGGGCAAGGAGTAATTGTTTAATTACTCACAAGATGAAATTATATCACAGAACCTATTCAAAAGCAACGCAATATGAAATGAAACTGCTTTTGCTGTTTCTGTGTCATAGAATTCTATAAGAAAATACTAACATATGTTCGCATTTTTGTCCAAGCTAATTTTAGCTAATTTTAAAAAATCAGCCCTGCATCTAGGCAGGACTGACTTTGATTATACATTAAAGCGGAAGTGGATGATGTCTCCGTCTTTCACTTCATACTCTTTACCCTCAAGGCGGACCTTTCCGGCTTCCTTGGCAGCTGTCATTGACCCCGCTGCAAGAAGGTCATCGTAGTGAACTGTTTCTGCGCGGATGAATCCTCGCTCGAAGTCAGAGTGGATGACGCCGGCACATTGAGGTGCCTTCATGCCGCGGCGGAATGTCCATGCGCGTACTTCCTGGACGCCGGCTGTGAAGTAGGTAGCCAGTCCAAGCAGGCTGTATGCTGCACGGATCAACTGGTCCAAACCTGATTCTTCAATTCCCAGCTCTTCAAGGAACATTTCCTTTTCTTCGCCTTCAAGCTCAGCAATCTCTTCCTCGATTTTCGCACTGATGACAATCACTTCCGCATTGTCCTTTTCTGCAAATTCGCGGACTTTCTGCACATACTCATTGTCGCTAGGGTCTGCGACATCTTCCTCGCCAACGTTGGCAACGTAAAGCATTGGCTTGATTGTCAATAAGTGAAGCTGCTTGACGATTTTCATTTCTTCTTCAGTGAATTCCACTGCGCGAGCTGGCTGTTCAGCTTCAAATGCTTCACGCAAACGTGCCAGAATCGGAAACTCAATAGAAGCTTCCTTATCTTTTTGTTTAGCCAATTTCTCAACACGGCTGATTCTTTTTTCAACAGATTCCATGTCAGCCAGAATCAATTCCAGGTTAATAACCTCAATATCAGATATTGGGTCTACTTTACCTGCAACGTGAGTAATATTGTCATCCGCAAAGCAGCGAACAACCTGACAGATTGCATCTACCTGGCGGATATGTGAAAGAAACTTGTTACCCAGTCCTTCACCCTTGCTCGCACCTTTAACGATGCCGGCAATGTCAGTGAATTCAAAAGCAGTCGGCACCGTCTTTTTCGGCTGGACCAGCTCAGTCAATTTAGTTAAACGATGATCAGGAACCTCGACGATTCCGACATTCGGGTCAATCGTACAGAACGGATAGTTGGCTGATTCAGCACCAGCCTGTGTGATCGCATTAAACAATGTTGACTTCCCGACGTTAGGAAGCCCAACAATACCTGCTGTTAAAGCCATCCATGTCACTCCTCTATTTAAAAATGTATCTATTCAAGCAAGAATCACCTAAACGATTTTTTCCTCTCACAATTATAGAGATTACAGGGGGAAAAGACAAGCTTGTAAAAAAGAGCAAGCCTCTTGGTGCCCTATTGAAGGGGAAATGTATGTCCTTTCCGCCTGAATGGTGACCTTATAGTGCTGAATTCGTCTGCATAAGGGTATCTTTTCGCTTGAATGATACCCTTATAGAGATGGATTCGCCCACATAAGGGTATCTTTCCGCTTGAATGGTACCCTTATAGAGATGGATTCGCCCACATAAGGGTATCTTTCCGCTTGAATGGTACCCTTATAGAGATGGATTTGCCCACATAAGGGTTTCTTTCCGCTTGAATGGTACCCTTATAGAGATGAAATTGACTGCATAAGGGTATCTTTCTGATTGAATGGTGACCTTATGGAGGTGGAATTGACTGCATAAGGGTATCTTTTCGCTTGAATGGTGACCTTATGGAGGTGGAATTGACTGCATAAGGGTATCTTTTCGCTTGAATGGTGACCTTTTAGAGCTGAAATTGACTGCATAAGGGTATCTTCTTGCCTGAATGGTACACTTATAGAGATAGATTTGCCCACATAAGGGTATCTTTCCACTCGAATGGTGTCCTCATGAAATTGGGATTGCTATCCTCTCCACCCAAATTAAAAAAACCGCACTCTCTATTAAAGTGCGGCAACCAATCCATCATCCTTTTTCCACTTTTTCAATATTGACCAGGCAATCATAAAGGGTGCTGCCGAGGCCGTTGTCTGATTCTCGGCTGGATGTCAGCTGGTTGACTGAGCCGCCGAAACGGGCGCTCAAGCCTTCATCGATATTAACCGTTCCCGGATGGGCCATTTTAAAAATGGAAACCGTCCCTTTCACTTCTCCTCTGTCGTTCCATACCCGCACATAATCCTGATCTTTCAAGCCTTTTTCGGCAGCGACGCTTTCGGCGATTTCCACTTTCAAATATGGTTCTGGCTGGAACAGGTGGAAATGTTGCGAATGGTTTGAACGCAGCGGATGAATCGTCAGCAATGTATAAGGGTATTTTTCAGCTAGCTCGGAATTGGTCCATTTTGTTTCGGTTGGCAGCGACAGCTTGATTTTTCCGTCCGCAACGGCGGATGAAGTGAATTCATACTTGCCGCTTGGCGTTTTGAAACTCCTGTCTGCCCAGGGAATTTTATCAACGGGAAGCTCAGCGAACTTTTCCACACGGATTTTATCAAGACTGATGCCCTTTTCAGTCAAAGCTGCAAGCCCCATGCCGATGAATTCTTCTCTGGTAAAATTAAATTCGTCCCCAAACCCTAATCTTGTTGCTAGTTCTTCCCAGATCCATGCGTCTGGCTTGGCCTCACCCGGCGGTTCTACAAGTTTTGGGCCATGGTTCACATAATGATGGTACATCGACGAATAATATACATCCTCCACTTCAAAAGCGGTCGCGGCTGGTAGAACATAATCAGCAAGTTCGGCTGTATCTGTCATGAACTGGTCAATCACGACGAGAGTTTCGAGCGATTCAAATGCCTTCCGAACCCGATTTGTGTCAGGAACCTGCGTCAGCGGGTTGCCGCAGGTGACGATCCCCATTTTGATTTCTGGATCCACAGCGCTAAGAATCCCCTCGGCCTGCCTCATCATCGTGAACGTGCGTGAAGCCTTCTTTTGTTCAGGCATCGCCATGTTCTGATAATCAAAGCTCTGCCCTACCTGTTTGTTGGCATAATTGGCTCCGCCGCCCGCAATTCCAATATTGCCGCTGACAGCGACCAGTGCGTCAAGAAGTCTAATCGTGTTGCCTCCATTTTCATAGCGCTGCATTCCAAGGCCCATGATCGTGGAAACCGGGCGGTCAGCATAAACCCCTGCAAGAAGGGTAATGATTTCGGCCGGAACCTCTGTCACTTGACTGATATATTCTAACGTCACGCTATCCAGCAGAGTCTTCAAGTCCTCGAACCCTACCGTCTGATTTGCCAAAAACTCAACGTCCTGCAGCTCCATCCGGAGCAACTCTTTCATGATGCCCGCCGCTAACAGCCCATCGAAGCCAGGCTTAATGGAGATATATTCATTCGCCAGCTTGGCAGTTGCATTATAAATAGGGTCAATTACATATATCTTCGTGCCATTTTTTTTCACAGCCTGGAGGTTCTGAAAAAGGTGCATATTCGTCCGGGCGACATTCCTGCCCCAGATGACGACATGTTTGCTATTTTCCAAATCCTCAGGTGCATGGCTGTACGCGTCACCGAAATCCCAGTTCTGTGCCTCAATACCAGAGCCCCAGCAGATTGAACCTGTCAATTCAGTCACTCCGCCATAAAGATTGAAAAAGCGGCTGTCTAAATTGGAAAGCAAACCACTGTTGGAGTAATCATGGCTGTGTAAAACGGAAATGGTACCAAAATTATCTTTATAATAGGCCAGTTTTTCAGCAATTTCACCTAACGCCTGCTCCCAGGAAATCTGCTGGAATCTGCCCTCGATTTTTTTCAGTGGATAGAGCAAGCGATCTTCTGAGTTCGCCCTGTTCTCAAGCATCCTGCCGCGGCCGCAAATTTTGCCCTGGGTAATAGGGTGCTCGGGGTTGCCTTCTACCTTTGTTACTTTTCCGTCCTCCACGGTAACAAGGAACCCGCAGCTGTCCCAGCAATTCAACGGACAGGCTGAATGATGTACTGTTGCCATTTCCTCATCTCCCCACTTCTTCTCTATATCGTTCATTAATTTTAATACTAAGGATAATACAATATTGATAAAAAAAGAAGCAGGATTATTCTCCCTGCTTCGATAAAACCTTCTTCACTTTTCGTGTGAACTCTTTTCTTGGAATTAAGACACTGTGCTCGCAGCCTTCACATTTGATTCGGATATCCATGCCAAGACGGATGATTTTCCACTTGTTGGTGCCGCAAGGATGTGGTTTTTTCATTTCAACAACATCATTCAGTTGAAACTCGTGCTCCAATTTCAAAACCTCCTTGTTTATTTACCGAATTCTTTCTGCTCTCCGCCTTCCTGGCGTGAGTACATGACCATACGAGGAAATGGAATTTCAATTCCATTTTCATCAAGAACTAGTTTGATGTCCTTGCGCATCTTTCTTCCAATATACCAATGCTTCATCGGAAGAGTTTCCGCAACAATCCGCAGGATGACTTCAGACGCTGCGAATTGCTGAACCCCTAAAAGCTCTGGCGTCTTGACGAGTTCAGGATATTTCTCAGTCGTTGTCTCGAGGTACTCCTGGATGACTTTTTCTGCGTGATCTATATCCCCTTCATAAGCAATGCCGATATCCAGGACAGCGACACTGTTATAAAGCGAAAAATTGGTGACTTCCACGATACTTCCGTTGGGCAAAATATTCATTTCCCCTGTAAAGTTTTTAATCTTCGTCGTCCGCAGCCCGATTTCCTCCACAGTTCCTTCAAATTGGCCAATTCTTACATAATCTCCTACCGAGAATTGGTCTTCGAAAATAATGAAGAAGCCGGTGATGATGTCTTTCACGAGACTTTGTGCACCGAAGCCGACTGCCAAACCGACAATCCCGGCACCGGCAAGCATCGCCTTTACATCAATTGTCAGCGCTGCAAGAATGGACATAATCGCAATAAAATAGACAACATATGATAGCACATTTTCCAGCAATTTCATTAAGGTAGCTTCACGCCGTTCCGTAATCCGGAGAGGTCCTCTCGTCCTGACCTTAAAGAAGTTGCGGATTGCAATCTTTCCGACTCGGATAAACAAGCCAGTTATGATCAGGATTGCAATGATTTTCAAAACACCTTCCCCAATTGCAAACCAAAGCTTATCGTCCGTGAGTTGATTGCTTATATTATTTAAAACTTTCTGCGTCCTTGTCAGACTCTCTTCTGCTTTCGTCATTTTTTTCACCTGCCCGTAAAATTCATCCATCTATCAAACGTTATGTAACAAAGTAGAAGATTTCATACAAACACATCCATTTTAACAAGTTTTATAATGTAGTTAAAGAAGAGTGTTTGCCTGATGGCATAACAACATTTAAAAAGGTTGATTCCTCTCCTTTTATTGGAGTTGATGACGCAAAATATTGTTTTTACTCCTGTTGATTGTAGTGGAAGGTGCGTAGACTCCTCCAAAAATGCTAACGCATTTCCATCGTGCGTGGGCTAATTCGAGGAAGCTATTCAGTGTCCTGCGGGCTTGCTTAGCTGGTCAGGTGAGACCTAGGTGAAATGATTCACGTGAGGAATCATTTGCACCCCGCAGGAGCATAGCGACGATGAGGCTCAGCGCCAGCCCCAAGGAAGAATTGCTTATGAAAAAGACGGCAGTTGGTCTTTTTCATATTCTTCCAGCGGAAAGCGAAGCTCCTGGAACGAAAATCAACAGCCTTGTTCAACAGAATCATTTCATTATATTAATATAACATCAACACTTTTTAAAAGGGCCCATAACATCAAAAACCTTCGTTGGTAAAAATAAGACCTTATACCTCTATAAAAGATTCACTGCTCCAAAAGACCCTGTTTAAATCTTTCTGTTTACAGGTATGTATAGATTACAAAAAAAGTCCGTATACTGATAGTACGAATTTTAAGGAGTTGATCCAATGAATCTCAAAAACCATTTTTTCGAGCGGAAAAACAGTGTGGCGAAAATCAATCATGAGGATGAGCTGGCGGCCGAAAAGCTGGCTTCTGAAATCCTGGACCTTCTTCCTAACTTCAGTGCCAGGCCCATTGTTTTTGTCTGCATTGGAACTGACCGCTCCACCGGTGATTCATTGGGTCCGCTGATCGGAACACTGCTGGAAGAAAAGGATATCGCTCCATATCATGTGTATGGGACGCTCGATGATCCGATACATGCTGTCAATATGGATGCCAAGCTGACGGAAATCAAGCAAAAGCACTTTAATCCATTCATAATCGGCATAGACGCATGTCTTGGACGTTTGAAAAGCGTCGGCTCGATCCAGGTTGCCAATGGGCCTGTCAAGCCAGGTGCCGGTGTGAACAAGGAACTGCCGGAAGTCGGGGATATGCATATTACAGGAATTGTTAATGTCAGCGGTTTTATGGAGTTCTTCGTTTTACAGAACACAAGATTGAATCTCGTGCTAAAAATGGCCAAAACGATTGCGAACGGCATTTTCGAAAGCAGCCAGCAACGATCCAGGAAACAGGATTGGCCAAAGCTGAATTGGGACCTTGAAGCTGAACAGCCTACGGTTGTGGAATGACGATAGTGTAAAACGCCGGGAGATGATCTCCCGGCGTAATTTTATGCCAAAATGGCAATCCACAACCTTTAAGAGCGTGACATTCAATAGAGCATCCAGAGTTTAGCGGCGAGAGCAAACTAGGATCTCGCGCTTCAAACTCCGATCATATAATGCGAAATCATGACAAGTACAGCTGTAACCAGTATGCCGGGCAGGAGGTTCGCTACCCTGATTTTAGTCAGGCCAATCATGTTCAAACCGATGGCAAAAATCATCACCCCTCCTGTTGCGGTCAGCTCAAGGATGAAGCTGTCCATCAATGCCTGCGGAATCAGCTTATCGATTTGCGTTGCAAATAATGCGATACTTCCCTGATAGATCACGACTGGTATCGCTGAAAAAAGCACCCCAATACCAAGTGTGGTAGTGAGGATTAGTGCCGTGAAGCCGTCAATGATCGCTTTGGTATATAAGACGTCATGGTCGCCTCGGATCCCGCTGTCAAGTGCCCCGATAATCGCCATTGCCCCAATGACAAAAATCAACGTCGCGGTGACAAACCCCTGGGAAATGCTGCCCTCTCCTTTTGAGCCTATCTTACTTTCAAGCCAGTCCCCGACTGCATTCAGCTTATCCTCAAGCTTCCATGCCTCCCCAAGCACTGCACCGATTACCAGACTTAAGATGACGATCAGGAAATTGGCGCTCTTAAAGCCCATCTGCAGGCCCAGCACCATAACGGCAAGCCCGATGGCATGCATGACGGTGGCTTTCATATTTTCAGGTATTTTCGTCAGCAGCCTGCCCAATAAGGTTCCGATGATGATCAATAAACCATTCACCATGGTGCCAAGTAAAAACATATTGTTCACCTATTTTCAGTTTTAGTTATGTAAGGCTTTTTTCGCATTAAGTGTTGCTATGCAACTCCGTGATGAATAGTTGAAAGCAATAAGGGTGGGTGAAAGCAACAAAACGCACGAAAAGCCTATGTAAAAAAAGAAGCCATCAAAATGATAGCTTAGGAATTTTGCTTGTCTAATAATTCAAGGATTCGCTCCAGATCATCTTTAGAGAAAAACTCAATTTCAATTTTCCCCTTGTTTTTTGATTGCTTGATGTTAACCGTGGTGCCAAAGCGTTCACGAAGCGAGGTTTCCCGCTCGCGGATGAATACGTCCTTGGTCACTTTTTCGGTTTTTGTTTCACGTGGAACGACCTCGTTCATTTCCTGGATAAGCTGTTCAAGCTGGCGTACATTCATGCCTTCTTTAAGGATTTTATCGACAAGGACAGAAAGCTTGTCTTTCTTTCTTAAACCAAGAAGCGCACGGCCGTGCCCCATTGAGATTTTTCCTTCTGAAATAAGCTGCTGGATTTTCGGCGGCAGCGACAGCAACCGGATATGGTTTGCCAGGTGCGGCCGGCTTTTGCCCAGTCTTTTCGCCAGCTCTTCCTGTGTGAGCTTCAGCTTCTCAATCAAAGTTTGGTAGGCAATTCCCTCTTCAATCGGATTCAAATCTTCGCGTTGAAGGTTTTCCAGCACCGCAAGCTCCATCATTTGCTGTTCATTCAGCTCACGGACGACTGCCGGTACGGTTTCCAGCTTGGCTTCTTTTGCGGCACGGTAACGCCTTTCCCCTACTACGATTTCATAGCCTTTAATCGTTTTCCTGAGAATGATTGGCTGGAGGATTCCATGCTCCTGAATGGAAAGCTTCAATTCCTCGATCGCTTCTGGTTCAAAAACTTTTCGTGGTTGATATGGATTTGGTCTGATTTCCTTAATGCTTATTTCCTGGACCTTTTCTTCCTTTTCCGCTTCCATATTGAAGAAAGCATTCAATCCCTTACCTAAGCCTTTAGCCATTTGCAACCACTTCCTTTGCAAGATCTAAATAAACCTCTGCTCCGCGGGATTTTGGATCATAAATGATAATGGGCTCTCCATGGCTGGGAGCTTCACTCAGACGGACGTTCCTGGGAATGATCGTCTGGTAAACCTTGTCCTGGAAGTACTTCTTCACTTCCTCAATCACTTGCAGACCAAGATTCGTACGTGCATCCAGCATCGTCAGCAAGACACCTTCAATCTTCAAATCCTGGTTCAAATGCTTCTGCACCAGACGAACCGTATTCAGTAGCTGGCTCAGTCCTTCAAGCGCATAATACTCGCATTGTACAGGAATGATGACCGCATCAGAAGCTGTCAAAGCATTCAGGGTCAATAGTCCAAGTGATGGCGGACAGTCTATGATAATATAATCAAATCGGTCTTTTACTTCCTCAAGAGCCCGCTTCAGGCGAACTTCCCTCGAAATGGTAGGTACAAGCTCAATTTCCGCCCCAGCCAGCTGGATAGTTGCGGGAATCGTATATAGATTCTCAACCGCGGTAGGATGGATTACCTTGCCCGCTTCCACATCATCTACGAGCACATCATAAATGCATTGTTCAACATCCGCTTTTTCTATGCCTACACCGCTCGTCGCATTTCCCTGAGGATCTGTATCGACAAGCAGCACTTTTTTCCCTATGTATGCCAGGCATGCACCGAGATTCACCGATGTCGTCGTCTTGCCGACTCCACCCTTTTGATTCGCAATCGCGATGATTTTTCCCACATTGTCACCTTCTTTCAAACCCATAAAAATCCTATTCAGCTTTTCCAAGCACATACGTAAAATAAGGCTTTTTCCAGCACCACGCCGAAAAAAGCAATCATGTATTCTATTTTATCATGAATTCTGACAGTTGATAGAATTTTTATGAAAAAGTAATACCACTGTGAAAATAGTAAACTAGTATTGGTTTCCAGAGTGTTATCGTTATGTGAACGGGATAAGGGCTTTCTGCTAAAAAACAAAAAAGCAGGAGACAGCTTGTCCCCCACTTTCAATAGTTATTTCTTCTTTGGAATACGGATTGTGAATTGGTAAAACTCTTCAAACTCTTCTTCTTCCGAGTCGAGATTGATGCCGCTGTCAGAAACCATGCTCAGCGATTGGCGGATTGTATTGACGGCAATCCTCATGTCCTTGCTGAATGCTTTCCGCTTTGGTTTTGGTTTTTCTTCCCCTTGACTAAGGAGCTTGACGACACGTTCTTCCGTTTGCTTGACATTGAGGGATTTTTCGATGACCTCAGCCAGCACCTGTACCTGCAATTCAGGGTTTTTCAATGGAATGAGTGAACGTGCATGCCGCTCTGTGATCAATTTATTTAAAAGTGCATCCTGGACTTCCTGGGGAAGCTTCAGCAACCGCAGCTTATTTGCAACTGTCGATTGTCCTTTCCCAAGCCTTTGGGCCAATGCTTCCTGTGTGAGATTATGGATTTCCAGCAATTTCCCATAGGCCATCGCCTCTTCAATCGGTGACAGTTCCTCCCGCTGAAGATTCTCTATCAAAGCCACAGATGCCGTTTCGGAATCAGACAGGTTATTAACGATTGCCGGAACTTCTTCCCACTCAAGCTTTTTCATTGCCCGCCAGCGGCGTTCCCCGGCAATGATTTCAAATCGATCTTGGTCGTATTCCCGTACGACGATTGGCTGGATTACTCCATGTATGTGAATGGTACGGGCCAATTCTTCAATCTTTTCATCATCAAAAACAGTTCTTGGCTGGTATCTGTTTGGAATAATATGGTCAATCGGAATTTTTTTGATTTCTTCGTTTTCTATGTTGTCAAAATCCTCAACCGTTTGTTCTTCCATTTGGTTCGGTTCTTCCACTTGGTTCCGTTCTTTTTCCTTTTCTCCAAGGCCAAAAAAGCGCGAAAAAGAAGGCTTCATCACCCTACACCACCTTTATGAACTCCCTATTACATATTCTCTATAAAAATGACAAGTTCCTGCTTATAGACTCTATTATAAACTAAAATCATTTTTCAAAATAGACCAAAAAGCGTATGCGCATTGATCAGCCCCGACAGGCATAAGACGCCCTGCGAGGAGGCAGTTTCCCAGCCAGGCGACTGCGCTGAATAAACTGCCTTGCAAGCCTTGCGACGCGGCGGCAGCCGTGGGAGCAGCCTCTTCTTCGAAAAGTCCTCCCAAAATGACCCGAGCTGCTCAAAGAAGTATAATCAAGGCTGTAAACTGGCTATGCGCAGAAGCTGGATTAGACAAAAAGCGCAAGCCAGCACGTTTGATATCTGTATTTCGATAAACTCTGCACTCCTGACGGGCGTCAGGGGTGCGCGATCAGGAGCAGCATCGTTATTCTATTGGCGTTTTATTCGGAGTCCCTGGTTTTCTCGGGTACTTCTTAGGTGTTGGCTTTTGTTTGTTTATGATTAAAATATTGCGTTCACTTTTTTCTACTGGCAAAGTGAAAGAATGCGAAGATTCAAGTTTTCCTCCAAGAACGGAGATCGCTTTTTCCCCGGCCTGGAGTTCTTCCCCAGCCTGATTGCCCTTCATGGCGATAAAGGTTCCGCCTACTTTCGCAAGAGGAAGGCAAAGTTCACTCAGTACGGACATTCTTGCGACGGCCCTCGCCATCACCACTTCATATTTTTCACGATATGCCGGGTTTTGCCCGAAAGTTTCTGCGCGGTCATGGATGAAGGTTGTTCCCTCGAGACCCAGTTCCTTGGAAAGCTGTTCAAGAAACGTGATCCGCTTATTCAGGGAATCGACGATCGTGACCCTGATTTCTGGAAAAGCAATTTTTATCGGAATGCTCGGGAAGCCGGCACCGGCTCCAACATCGCACAAATCGAGCGGCTTATTGAAATCAAAATAGAAAGCGGCTGAAACGGAATCATAAAAATGCTTCAAGTACACATCCGGCTTTTCCGTAATCGCAGTTAAATTCATTTTTTCATTCCACTCGACGAGCATTTGGTAATATGTTTCATATTGCTCCATTTGCCTCTGGGAAAGCTCAATCCCCTTTTCAGCGAGCAACGATTTAAATTGATTTGTATTCATAAGCCAACCCTTTCTGATGGTTACTACTTGATCCGTGCAATGCGTCCCTGTTCGAGATACACGAGCAGGATGGAAATATCCGCAGGGTTTACACCTGAGATTCTCGATGCCTGTGCCAAAGTCAATGGCTGGACCTCTTTCAGTTTTTGTCGCGCTTCTGTCGCCAGTCCTGAAATCGCATCATAGTCGATATTTTCCGGGATTTTCTTATCTTCCATCTTCTTCAGCCTCTCAACCTGCTGAAGTGATTTTTCGATATATCCCTCATATTTAATTTGAATTTCTGTTTGTTCTTCTGTGTCGAAATCGAGCTCTCCATCGGCAGGAACGAGCTGCTTGATATGCTCATATGAAACTTCCGGACGCTTCAGGAGGTCTGAAGCACGGATTCCATCTTTCAACTCACTGCCGCCCAGCGAACGGATTAATTCCTGGACCTCAGCTGAAGGTTTGATGATGATGGACTGAAGTCGTTTCTTCTCCGCATCGATTGCCTCTTTTTTCGCCAGGAACTTCTGGTATCGTTCTTCTGTGATCAGACCAATTTCGTAACCCTTTTCGGTTAAGCGAAGATCGGCATTGTCGTGCCGCAGAAGCAGGCGGTACTCCGCTCTCGATGTCAGCAGACGGTACGGTTCATTCGTTCCTTTTGTCACGAGATCATCAATCAATACGCCAATATAGGCATCGGCACGGCTGAGGATGACTTCTTCCTTGTCCAGTGCCTTTCTGCCGGCATTGATTCCGGCCATGATTCCCTGTCCGGCAGCCTCTTCATAACCTGAAGTACCATTGATTTGGCCAGCAGTATAAAGATTTTTGATCAATTTAGTTTCCAATGTCGGCCATAGCTGCGTCGGTACAACCGCATCATACTCAATTGCATAGCCGGCACGCATCATCTGGACTTTCTCAAGACCAGGGATTGTCTGTAGGATTTTGTGCTGGACCTCTTCTGGCAAGCTGGTTGATAGTCCCTGCACATACACTTCCTGAGTGTTCCTTCCTTCTGGCTCAAGGAAAATCTGGTGGCGCGGCTTGTCATTGAAGCGGACGACCTTATCCTCGATGGATGGGCAATAGCGCGGCCCAGTCCCCTTGATCATTCCGGAATACATCGGTGAGCGGTGTAAATTGTCATCAATCAGCTGATGTGTATGCTCATTCGTATATGTCAGCCAGCAAGGAAGCTGATCAGTAATGTATTTCGTCGTTTCATAGGAAAAAGCACGGTGTACATCATCACCAGGCTGTATTTCTGTTTTAGAATAATCAATCGTGTCGCTGTGAACCCGCGGCGGCGTGCCTGTCTTGAAACGGACAAGGTCAAAGCCAAGCTCTTCAAGATGCTCCGAAAGCTTGATCGACGGTTGCTGGTTATTCGGGCCGCTTGAATACTTCAACTCACCAAGGATGATTTCCCCGCGCATATACGTCCCCGTCGTGATGACGACTGTTTTCGCACGGTAAATGGCTCCAGTCTGAGTAATGACCCCTTTACATTCACCATCTTCGACAATCAGGCGCTCCACCATGCCCTGTATCAATGTGAGGTTTTTCTGATTTTCAAGCGTCTTCTTCATTTCATTCTGATAATCAAATTTATCGGCCTGGGCCCGCAATGCACGTACTGCAGGTCCCTTGCCGGTATTAAGCATCCTCATCTGGATGTAGGTTTTATCAATATTGCGTCCCATTTCGCCGCCAAGAGCGTCAATTTCGCGCACAACAATTCCCTTTGCAGGTCCGCCGATTGACGGATTGCACGGCATGAACGCAATCATATCTAGATTGATGGTAATCATCGCTGTTTTTGCACCCATCCGCGCCGGCGCAAGAGCTGCCTCAACACCCGCATGACCGGCACCCACTACAACCACATCAAAATTCCCGGCTTCATAACCCATCCTGCTGCCTCCTTTTATGCTGCTTATAAGCTAGCCACTGTAAAAATCCATAGTCATATTGTTCTATGAAAAATTTTACTGTTTTCCAGTAACGTACTATATAGAAAATTTTCGTGAAATAATTTATTTATTTATTTATTTGTTTTTTAAAATTACTTTCCTAGACAGAACTGGGAAAATAACTGGTCAATCAAGCTTTCATGAACACTTTCACCAATGATTTCGCCAAGAAGCTCCCATGCACGGGTCAAGTCAATCTGGACGATATCGATTGGCGTTCCCATTTCCACGCCGCTGATCGCTTCTTCAATCGAATGAGCAGCCTGGTTGAGCAATGCGATATGGCGGCTGTTGGATACATAAGTCAAATCCCCTGACTCAATCGCACCTGAAAAGAACAAAGTTGAAATCGCTTCTTCAAGCTGGTCCACACCCTGATCTTCCAGCAGCGAGGTCGTAACAAGCGAATATGGCTTCGCAAGCTCCCTCACTTCAACCATATTGATTTTCTGCGGGAGATCGGTTTTGTTGACGATGACAATGACATCCATGCCTTCGACAGCTTTAAAGATGTTCTGATCCTCTTCCGAAAGCTCATCCGAATAGTTCAGAACGAGCAAGATCAAATCCGCTTCTTTCAGAACCTGGCGGGACCGCTCGACACCAATTCGTTCGACGATATCCTCCGTCTCACGGATTCCTGCTGTATCAAGAAGCCTTAATGGAACACCGCGAACATTGACATACTCTTCGATGACATCACGCGTCGTTCCTGGAATATCTGTAACAATCGCCTTATTTTCATGAACAAGGCTATTCAATAAAGAGGATTTACCTACATTAGGCCGGCCTACAATGACAGTGGAAAGCCCTTCCCTGAGGATTTTCCCTTGCTGCGAGGTTTGCAAAAGCTTTTCAAGCTCAGCTTTTACATAGTTCGCTTTTTCCAAAAGCATATGATGCGTCATTTCCTCGACATCGTCATACTCTGGATAGTCGATATTCACTTCGACATGCGCTAGAATTTCGAGAATTTCCTGGCGCAGCTTCTGGATCAGTCTTGAAAGGCGCCCCTCCATCTGGCCAAGTGCCATATTCATCGCCCGATCCGTTTTCGCCCTGATCAAGTCGATGACTGCCTCTGCCTGGGAAAGATCGATCCGTCCATTTAAAAAAGCCCGTTTTGTAAATTCTCCTGGCTCCGCCAGTCTCGCACCCTGATTCAGGACAAGCTGGAGCACACGGTTTACAGAAACAAGACCCCCATGGCAGTTGATTTCGACTACATCTTCTTTAGTGAACGTTTTCGGCCCCCTCATGACGGAGACCATTACTTCTTCAGCAACTTGTCCAGTTTTCGGTTCAATCAGATGGCCATAATGAATCGTATGCGTAGCCGCCTCGCTAAGCCTCTTGCTTCCAACACCTCTGAACAATCGGTCTGCTATTTCGAATGCCTGATCCCCGCTCAAACGGACAATCGCGATCGCACCTTCACCCATCGGCGTAGAGATCGCCGCAATCGTATCAAATTCCACATGCTTCACCCCACTTTTTTTAAAAAAATAATATATATAAAAAGATTGAAGTTTGTTTTCTACAAATTACTAGAATAACACATCAGTTTAGCGAAAAAAAGAAAGGAATTTTCTCTATCGCCAAATTATCCACAACAAATAAAATAAACTCTTTTAATTTTAACTTATCCACATGTGAATAACAATAAAACCAGGCGAGGAAATTTTGCATTGTGGAAAAACTCACGGGGAAATTCATAAGGATTTTCTGCCATTCGAAAAACTGGTAAAAACCGCGGCAAATTTCCAAGTCGCCAATAAAAACTGATTTTCGCCAGAAAACAGCTCATAATCGCCAATATAATTAAATTTTCGCCAATAAACATATTAGGCAGATCATAATCGTGATCTAAACATGATTATTCAAGTCAGATTAAGCTGCCAGGGTTCATTTTTTCATAAAATAACAACAAAAAAACCCGAACCTGGACCAGGTTCGGGTTACATTTCTTTATTTAGACGGTGCGATCACAATATGCCTGTGCGGCTCTGTGCCGTCTGAAAAAGTTTTGATTTTCTTGTTTGACATCAATGCAGTATGAATCACTTTGCGTTCATACGAAGGCATCGGTTCAAGCGCGACGTTTTGTCCGGTTCTTACTGCTTTTTGTGCCAGGCGTTCAGCCAGCTGGACGAGTGTATCGTTCCGGCGCTGACGGTAATCCTCCGCATCAAGTACCACAGTAGCGTACTGATCAGAATATCGGTTTACCACGAGCTGCGTTAAAAATTGCAGCGAATTCAGTGTTTGGCCTCTTTTTCCGATCAGCAAAGCGATTTTTTCACCTGACATCGTCAATAGGACTGTTTTTCCTTCTTTTTTCACATCCACGTCAATGGATGCACCCATTTTTTCGCCAACCGATTTCAAATAATTTACGGCTTCTTCAACAGCATCGATTTTGACTGTCACTTTGACAACAGCCGGGCGTGTGCCGAAAAGTCCGAAAATCCCCTTTTTGCCTTCATCAATTACATCAATTTCTGTGCGGTCTTTGGTTGTCTTTAATTGAGCTAAAGCGGATTCTACTGCTTCGTCGACATTTTGTCCTGTAGCAGTTACCTGTTTCACTTTTTTGCTCCTCCCGCATTGCCGGCAGCCTTTGCTTTTTTAAGATCCGGCCCTTTAATAAAGTACGTTTGACCAATCATGAATAAGTTACCTACTACCCAGTACAGTGAAAGTGCTGCTGGGAAGTTGATCGCGAATACAACGATCATGATTGGCATCAGCCAAAGCATCATCGCCATTTGCGGATTGCCTTCCTGGCCAGCCATCATCATTTTTTGCTGAATGAAAGTAGTGATACCTGCAACAATCGGCAGAATATAAAACGGATCCGGTGCACCAAGATCGAACCATAAGAAGTTATGCTCGGCAATTTCCCTGGTTCTTGAAATCGCGTGGTAGAAACCAATCAAGATTGGCATCTGGACAATCAGCGGGAAACAGCCTGCAAGCGGATTGACACCATGCTGCTGGAAAAGTGCCATCGTTTCCTGCTGAAGCTTTTGCTGTGTCTTTTGATCCTTTGAGCTGTATTTTTCCTTCAGCTTCTGCATTTCCGGCTGCAATGCCTGCATCGCTTTCGAGCTTTTCGTTTGCTTGATCATAAGCGGCAGGATCGCAAAACGGATCAGCAAAGTAACAGCAATAATCGATAGTCCGAAGTTTCCACCGAGCCATTCGGCCATCTTGATGATTAACAGGGATAAGGGATAGACAATATATTCGTTCCAGAAACCCTTACTCTCTGGAGTGATCGGCTGGTTATACTCTGTACAGCCTGTCAGCAATGACACCACTAACACCAAGCCCAATATCAATAATATTCTTTTTTTCAAGCTTCATTTCCTCCTAACTTCCCGATACGTTCATTTATTTTCAAAAGTTTGTCCCAAATTTTATGTACATTTCCCTTTGGCTGCATAATGCAATCAAAAGTATTTTAACATCTTTTATAGGGAAGCGCTTTTAAAAAATGCAATTCGGCAAATATTTTTGCCTCAATCATTATCTCCAGTTTTCGGCTTCTTCAAAACTTTTCCGACCTTCATAACATGCTCAAGGCTTTTCTTAACCTCATGCATGTCCATTTCGGCAGTCGGCTTCCGGGCAATAATGATATAATCGTTGCCGTTGTGAACCCGGTCCTGCAATTCATGGAAAGATTGCCGGATATAACGTTTTATCTGATTTCGCATGACGGCATTGCCGATTTTTTTGCTGACTGATAGTCCGATGCGGAAATTCTCCTGCTCCGGTTTTTTCAAAATATAGACGACAAATTGCCGGTTAGCGACAGATCTTCCTTTTTTAAAAGCCTCTTGGAATTCTTTATTTTTTTTCACTCTGTAATCTTTTTTCATCTATAACACCTTCAATTCTCTATGGATCCTGTTATGTAAACTTCGCTGGAATGGCTATAAGGATTTAAAGGCTGTGTAAATCAGACTGTTGATTTTCGTTCCAGGCGCTTCGCTTTCCACTACAATCAACAGGATTTTAAAAAAGAAGTGGTACATTCACACAGCCTCTTAAAGTATGTCCAAAAATAAATCCCTAAAGCCCATTTCTCAGTAAGCCCAACCCAAAATAGTATTGCCCAAAGAGAAAAAAGACCACTGACATTTCAGTGGCCTAAGCTGATAATACTTTTCTTCCTTTTTGACGACGGCGAGCAAGAACCTTACGGCCATTTGCACTGCTCATGCGAGCACGGAATCCGTGAACTTTACTGTGTTTACGTTTATTTGGTTGATAAGTGCGTTTCATATATGTTACACCTCCCTGAGGAATAGCTGTTACAGACAGTCTTTGTAATTATAAAGAGGGGCAGCATAAATTGTCAAGTGCCTATTCGGAAAAGAACCTTATTACCATATAGTAATAATTTGAATTCCCCGCCAGCTCTTTTGAGATCCTCGATGGATTTTTTCACCTGGCTTACAGATTGAAAAAAAGTATCAGGTTTCTGAAACAGTTGTTTTTCATTCCACTTAAATTTTTGAAGTGAAAGAATATTTTTTCCCCAAAAGAAAATCTTATTTTATATATTTTACTTTTTTAAATTTCACTGTTTCGGAAGACCTGTGGACAAAAATCGACACCATTTTTATTATCCACACCCCTTTTTGACAGCTTTTACACAAGCCAGATGGCTGTGGACAATTATTCTCCACAGAGAGGGTGTATTGTGGATAATGTATGAAAAAGCGTTGCACCATGCTAGATTATCTGATATTATATTTGTGTTTTCACTCTTAATAATTCGATGGCAGAAATATAATTATCCACAAAATGTGGATAAACTGTGGATAGGTTATTCAGGGCTGTTGTAAAAGTTTGTCCACAGAAAGTGGATATTGTCGAAAAGCTTCTTTTCTTCCTTATTATATATTTTTCCACATTAATAGTTTTGTATATTTATTAATCAGGGGTTGTACAACGTGTATAACCTTTCGTTTTATGCTTTTCGAACAGATCTAATGCATATGGCCAAACGGCTAAATGTGAAGATCAGCCAGACATAGAGATAAAACTTACGAGAAAAGGAGGGAAAATTG